>MPNF01000021.1 GCA_002238885.1 Alphaproteobacteria bacterium bin95
TGGCCACGCTCGCGGGCGATGTGGCCGCTCTCGTCCAACACCTCGGGACTCCGGCCATGATCGCGGCGCACGATTGGGGCGGCGTCGTCGCCTACCAGACCGCCATGGACCATCCCGGCGCAGTCGAGCGGCTCGCGATCCTGAATGCGCCGCACCCCGATGCCTGGATCGCAGGGTGGCTCAACCACCCCGAGCAGCAGCGCAAGAGCTGGTACGTCTTCCTCGATCTGCTTCCGGATTTTCCGGAGGAACTGTATCTGGAGCAGTTTCGCGCAGGGACCATTCGCCTTGCCAGGGTGATGCCACCCGAGGATGTGGCGACCTACCGCCGCGCCTTCGAGATTCCGGGCTCCGCCACGGCTGCGATCAACTACTATCGGGAACTCGTGCGCGACATGCCGCGCCGCCGGCATGTCGCGCCCAGGCGAATCACCTGCCCGGTCAGCGTGTTGTGGGGCGTTCTGGACGTTGCGCTGGATCCGGTCGTGAACGATATCGCGCGGGCCTGGATCGACGACTTCGCGGTCACGTACTTTCCGGCGAACTGGCACTGGCTGGCCGAGGAACGGCCTCAGGCAGTGACCGATCATCTGAGGGAATTCTTCGCACCCGCGGCCGAGGGTTGTTGAGAGCGACTCCTTCTGCCCGATCGATCCTCCGCAACCGGATTCACGCCCTTCAGGCATTCGACACGGAATGCCCGCCGTCCACGGCGAGGAGTTGGCCGGTGATGTAGGCCGAGGCGTCGGAAAGCAGGAAGAGCAGCGGGGTTGCAAGGTCTTCCGGATTGCCGAGGCGGCCCATCGGCACGCGGCGCATCAGCGCCTGCCCCGGCGGCGAGGCGAAGAACTCCTCGTTGAGGTCGGTCAGCACATAGCCGGGCGAGAGCGTGTTCACCCGCACATGGTCGCGGGCAAGCTCTGCGGCCATGACCCGCGTCAGATGGTGCAGCCCGGCCTTGGAAGCCGCATATCCGATTGCGCCGCGTCCGGTTCGCAGGCCGAGCAGCGAGCCGATATTGACGATGCTGCCACCTTCGCCGCGCGCGACCATGCGTTTCGCCGCCTCCTGGGCCACGAACCACGCCCCGGTGAGGTTGGTGTCGATGACCCGGCGCCAGTCTTCCTCTTCCGTCTCCAGCAGGCGCCGGGTCACGGCGACGCCGGAATTATTGACGACGGCGTGGACGGGCCCGAGCGCCTCCTGGGCAACCTCGAAGCCGGCCCTGACCTGCTCGCGGTCGGTCACGTCCATCGACACAACCGCGGAGTTACCGATGCCTGCAGCCACTTCGGCAAGCGCCTCCATGTCCCGCGCCGCCAGTGCCACGCGCGCGCCCGCCGCCGCCGCGACTTCCGCGAATCCGCGCCCGAGACCACGTGACGCGCCCGTGACCAGCACCGTCCTGCCGTCGAGCCGCAGCATTCCGTCAATCGACACGCTTCCCTCCCCCTGGGGCCGCACCTATATTGCCGCTCCATGCTGATCGAGATTTTCTCCGACGTCATCTGCCCCTGGTGCTTCATCGGGCGCCGGCGTCTTGCCCGCGCGCTGGACACGCGGCCCGAACTGGAGCCGGTGATCCGCTGGCGGGCCTTCCAGTTGAACCCGGATATGCCGGCGGAAGGCATGGCGCGGCAGGACTATCTTGCGCTCAAGTTCGGAGCGAAGGGCGGTGGACCGGTCTATGACCGCATCCGCGAAACCGGCCGGTCGGAAGGCATCGACTTCCGCTTCGACGCCATCGAGCGCACGCCGAGCACGCTCGCCGCGCACAGGCTGATCCGGGAGTCCGGCGAACGGCAGACGGGCGTGGTCGATGCGCTGTTCGACGCCTACTTCCTGAATGGCGAGGACATCGGCGACAAGGGGCAACTGGCGGAGATCGCGACGCGCGCCGGGTGGGACCGCAGCGAGGCGGAGGCTTTCCTGGCTTCCGACGCCGCCAGCCGGGAAGTCCGGCAGGAAGACTCGCGTGCGCGCTCAATGGGCATCCAGGGCGTGCCCTGCTTCGTGGTGGACCACCGCTACGCGATCTCGGGCGCCCAGGAACCGGAATATTTCGCACCGCTTTTCGACCTCGTCCAGAACGGCGAAGCCGCGGCGGAATAGGCCATCAGCCGGCCGCGATTGCGGCGAGGTCGCGCAACAGGCGTTCCGTGCCGGCGATCCGGGCCGGCTCCTTCTCCCAGCTTCTTCCGATGACGAGCTTGTGGTCGGGCCGCAGGCGCACGGTGCCGGCCTGCTTGCCGATAAACTCGATGAGCCCGGCCGGGTTCGCGAAGTCGCCCCGGAAGGAGACCACTGCGCCTTTCGGCCCGGCATCCACCTTCTCCACGCCGGCCTCCCGGCAGAGCCGCTTGATTGCGACGATCCGCAACAGGTTCTCCAGTTCGTCCGGCACCGGCCCGAAGCGGTCGATCAACTCGGCAGCGAAGGCGTCCGTCTGCTCCCGGTCCTCCAGCGCTGCGATTCTCCGGTAGAGCGACAGCCGGACATTCAGCTCCGCAACATAGCTCTCCGGGATCAGCACCGGCGCGCCGACGCCGATCTGCGGTGTCCAGGCCGTGTCCTCTTCCGCCTCGTCCGCGCCGGACCTCGCCGCGGCGACGGCTTCCTCGAGCATATGCTGGTAGAGCTCGATCCCGACCTCGCGGATGTGGCCGGACTGCTCGTCGCCCAGCAGGTTGCCGGCGCCGCGGATGTCGAGGTCGTAGCTGGCGAGCTGGAACCCGGCGCCGAGCGTGTCCAGCGTCTGCATGACCGCGAGGCGCTTCTCCGCCGCCTTGGTCAGCTTGCGGCGCTCCGGCAGCGTCAGATAGGCATAGGCCCGCTGCTTGGCGCGGCCGATGCGGCCCCGCAACTGGTAGAGCTGCGCTAGGCCGAACATGTCCGCCCGGTGGACGATCAGTGTGTTGGCCTCGGGGATGTCGAGGCCAGACTCGACGATATTCGTCGAGACCAGCACATCGATCCGCCCGTCGTAAAAGGCGCCGACCGCCTCCTCCAGTTCTGCCGCCGCCATGCCTCCATGGGCGACGCCGATGCGTGCATCCGGCGCCATGGCGCGCAGCCGCTCGGTCACTTCCGGCAGGTCGCGGACCCTGGGGCAGACATAGAAACAGCGCCCGCCGCGCAGGAGCTCGCGGCGCACCGCCTCCCGCACCGTCAGGGCGTCGAAGGGGCCAACGAAAGTGCGCACCGCCAGCCGGTCCACAGGCGGCGTCGCGATCAGGCTCATCTCGCGCACGCCCGACAGCGCCAATTGCAGCGTGCGCGGGATCGGCGTCGCCGTCAGCGTCAGCACATGGACATTGCTGCGGTATTGCTTCAGCCGCTCCTTGTGCGCCACGCCGAAATGCTGCTCCTCATCCACGACCAGCAGGCCGAGCCGCTTCATGCGCACCGATTTCGCCAGCAGCGCGTGGGTGCCGATGACGATGTCGAGCCTGCCGTCTGCGAGACGCTCCCTCACCTCGCGCGCCTCCTTGCCGGCAACGAGGCGGGAAAGCTGGCCGATCTCCACCGGCAGGCCCCGGAAGCGCTCCCTGAAGGTCTTGAAATGCTGGCGCACCAGCAGCGTCGTCGGCGCCACGACCGCGACCTGGAACCCGCTCATCGTCGTCACAAAAGCCGCCCGGAGCGCCACCTCGGTCTTGCCGAAGCCAACATCGCCGCAGATCAGCCGGTCCATCGGCCTGCCGGCGGACAGGTCCTCGAGCACATCCTCGATGGCCTTCAGCTGGTCGTTCGTTTCGGGGAAGGGAAAGCGCGCCGCAAACTCGTCATAGAGCCCGGCGGGAGGCTGCAGCGTTTCGCCCGGCCGAAGGGTTCGTTCCGCCGCGACCCGGATCAACTGCTCGGCAAGTTCGCGGATGCGTTCCTTCATGCGCGCCTTGCGCGCCTGCCACTGGACGCTGCCCAGCCGGTCTAGTGTCACGACGCTGTCGGAAGCGCCGAAACGCGACAGCGTCTCGATGTTCTCGACGGGCACGAACAGGCGCCCGTCGCCGGCATACTGGACGCGCAGGCAATCGTGCGGCGCGCCGGCGGCGGTCACCGTTTCCAGCCCTTCATACCGCCCGATGCCGTGCTCCACATGGACGACGATGTCGCCCTCGGCGATTTCGGAAAGTTCCTGCAGGAAGTCCTGCGCCCGGCGCCTGCCCCGCGCCCGGCTCGACAGGCGTTCGCCCAGAATGTCCTGTTCGGTAACGACCGCCAGGTCCGCCGTCTCGAACCCGCCTTCGAGCGGAAGCACGGCCGTTGTCAGCCGGTCCGGCGGCAGCCCGTCGAATTCCAGGGCGGTCTCGACCGTTTGGGTTGCAACGCCCTGCTCCTCCAGCAAGCCGGCCAACCGGTCCCGGGAGCCTTCGCTGTAGGCCGCGAGCAGCACCCGCCTGCCCGCCGCCGCATGAACCGCCAGCCTGTCGGCAACGGCGCCGTAGAGGTCGATATCGGGGCGCGCCCGCGCCTCCGAGAAATCGACCGCCGGCCGGCCGCCGGCGTCGGGTCCTTCGGGCGCCGCCGCCGGCAGCAGCACCGCCACCGGACGGTCCTGGAGGCAGGCGTCCCATCCGGAGGCATCGAGATAGAGGCTGTCCGGGGGCAGCGGCCGGTACGGCGTTTCGCCGGAAGGCGGGTCGAGCCGCGCGTCGTAATGGTCGGCAATGGCTTCGAAGCGGATGTCCCGTGCAGCGCCCGCCTGCTCGTCCTCGATAACCGCGGCGTCGGGCAGGTAGTCGGCAAGTGTTTCCAGCCCGGCATAGAAGAGCGGCAACCAGTGCTCGATCCCGGCGGCTCGCCGCCCCGCCGACACCGCTTCGTAAAGCGGGTCGTCGGCCGTCACGGCGCCGAAGGCCGCGCGGTATCCTTCCCGGAAGCGGGCGATGCTTTCCTCGGTCAGCACGACCTCGCTGGCCGGCACCAGGTCGAATCGTTCCAACCGGTCCGTGCTGCGCTGGTTAATCGGGTCGAACCGGCGGATTTCGTCGATCTCGTCGCCGAACAGGTCGATTCGAAGCGGGCTGCCTTCGCCCGCCGGAAAGAGGTCGATCAGCCCGCCGCGCACCGCGTATTCGCCGGGCTCCATCACGGTTTCGGCGCGCTGGTAGCCATGCCGCTCCAGAAAGGCGAGCAGCGCGTCCGTATCCATGGCGCCGCCCGCCTTACCGGAGAAGCGGCTCCCGGCAAGTCCTGCCCGTGGCGGCACACGCTGAAGGAAGGCATTGGCCGTGGTCAGCAGTATGTCCGGCCGCGCCCCGTCCGCGAGCGCCGCCAGAGTCGCGAGGCGCTCGGACACCAGGTCGTTGCGCGGCGAGGCGCGGTCGTAGGGCAGGCAATCCCAGCTCGGGAACCGCGACAGTGCGAGATGCGGGGCGAAGAAGCCGAGGCAATCTGCCATCCGCGCCATTTGCGCATCGTCGCGGGATATGTGGATGATCGGCCCTCCGTCCCCGGCCAGCGACGCAAGCACGCGCGCATCGTGGCCCGGCGGCGCACCGCCCAGGCGAACCCGGCCCGCATGGCGGAGCGGCGAAATCATCCGGCCTTGGGCACCGAGGCTACAAGACGCGCGACGACCGGATCGTCAGGCGGCTCGGCCGTCCCGGTCATCCAGGCCATGATCTCCGGGTCGGAACGGGCCAGAAGCGCCTCGAAGCGCTCGAGGCCGTCCTCGTCGAGGCTGTCCAGACTGGCGTCGGCGAAGGGGCCCAGCAGCAGGTCAGCCTCTTTCGTGCCCCGATGCCAGGCCCGGAACCGCAGCCGCTTGCGCCGGTATTCCAGATCGTCCCTCAACGCTTCGCCCCCTGGATATGCCGGGTGGTATAAATTGCCGGCCGAGCTATGTCAGCCACTGAGGCGGGGCGTTGCGACCCGAAATCCTGTTTCCCCTGTTCGAGCCTGTCACGACGATCGCAGGCGTCGGGCCGCGAATCGCAGGCCTGATCGGCAGGGTCGCGGGGCCGAGGAAGATCGATCTGTGCCTCAAGCTCCCGACCGGGCTCGTGGACCGGCGTTTCGCGCCTCCCGTATCTGAGGCGCCGGACGGCCGCATCGCCACGTTCACCCTTCTCGTCGAGGCACACAACCCGCCCCCGCCCCGTACCCGCCTGCCCTACAAGGTGCGTTGCCGGGACGATACCGGCACGCTCGAACTCGTGTTCTTCAATGCGCGCGCCGACTACCTGGCGTCCGCACTCCCGGTCGGCGAGACCCGGGTGGTGAGCGGGCTCGTCGAATGGTACCGCTCGACGCCGCAGATAGCCCATCCCGATGTCATCGAACGGCCGGAACGCTGGACGCCGGCAATGGCCGTGGAACCGGTCTATCCATCGACCCAGGGGCTCGGTCCGCGGATATACCGCCGCGCCGTCGACTCGGCGCTCGATGCGGCCCCGGAGCCGCCGGAGTGGCAATCGCCGTCCGTGCTGGCCCGCGAGGCCTGGCCTGCCTTTCGCGAGGCGCTTTACAGCGCCCACCGCCCCGAAGACGCGGCCGGCGTGCTGGCCGGCCATCCGGCGCGCCGCCGCCTCGCCTACGACGAATTGCTGGCGAGCCAGCTTGCGATGGCGCTGGTGCGCCACCATCAGCGCCGCAGCGCCGCCCGGCCCTACCCGCTCGGCGGAACCGCATTCGGGGCCGTCGAGACGCATCTGCCCTTCGCGCTGACGGGCGCGCAGCGCCGGTCGCTGGCGGAGATCGGCGGCGACCTTGCCTCCGGCCAGCGCATGATGCGCCTGCTCCAGGGCGATGTCGGCAGCGGCAAGACGGTCGTGGCCGCACTGGCCGCAGCAGCCGCACACGACGCCGGCGGGCAGGCGGCGATCATGGCGCCCACGGAAATCCTGGCCCAGCAGCATTTCGAAACGCTGTCCGCCCTTCTGGCCCCCGCGGGCATGGAGGTCGGCCTGTTGACGGGCCGCGGCCGCGCCGGCCCGCGTCGCACGACCCTGGCGGCGCTGGCTTCCGGCGCGCTGCCGGTCGCCGTCGGAACCCACGCCCTGTTCCAGGAGGCGGTCTCCTTTGCCGACTTGCGCCTTGCCGTCATCGACGAACAGCACCGGTTCGGCGTAGAGCAGCGGCTGGCGCTGACCGACAAGGGCCGGGACGTCCACACGCTTGCGATGACGGCAACGCCGATTCCGCGCACCCTGTTGATGACGGCTTACGGAGACCTCGACACATCCCGCCTCGACGAGAAGCCGCCCGGGCGCAAGCCGGTCGAGACGCGCGTCCTGCGCATGGCGCAGATCGAGAGGGTGGTCGAGCGAATCCGGGTGGCGATGGATGACGGCCGGCGCGCCTATTGGGTTTGCCCGCTGGTGGAAGAAAGCGACAAGACCGATGCCGCAGCCGCGGAAGCGCGCTTCGAGGCGCTGCAGCCGGCGTTCGGCGACCGCGTGGCGCTCATACACGGCCGCATGGGGACGGACCGCAAGACGCTTGCCATGAAGGCGTTTACGGAGGGAACGGCAAGCCTGCTGGTGGCCACGACCGTCATCGAGGTAGGCGTCGATGTCCCGGCGGCGGACATCATGGTCATTGAGCAGGCGGAACGGTTCGGCCTCGCGCAACTGCACCAGCTTCGCGGCCGCATCGGTCGCGGCGGACAGACAGCCGCCTGCCTGCTGCTCTACGGAGAGCCGCTCGGAGACGCGGCGGAAAAACGCCTCAGACTGCTCAGGGAGACCGACGACGGGTTCCGCATCGCCGAGGCTGACCTCGAACTGCGGGGCGCGGGCGAGCTGCTGGGTACGCGGCAGAGCGGACTGCCGGATTTTCGGGTCGCCGATCTGGACGAGCACGGCGATATGCTGCGGATGGCCCGCGACGAGGCACGGCTGATCGTGGACCGCGACCCGTCCCTGTCGGGCCCGCGCAGCGATGCGCTCAGAATCCTGCTCTATCTCTTCGAGCGCGATGCCGGGGTCAGGCTGTTGCGTTCCGGCTGAAACTGCCGTTCGAACCGCGCTCGGTCCGCCGGGTCGAGGGAGACCGTCAGCGACACCCCGTCGTCGCCGTCTTCGCGCCGCTGCACATCGCCATGCCGATAGAGCCAGGCGATGGCCGCTCCGTCATCGGGAGGCAAGACGAAGTCGCAGACGCTCCGGGAGCGCGAGAGCTCCGCGTCCACGGCCTCAAGCAGGTCCTCGACGCCCTGCCCCGTCACTGCGGAGACCGGGACCCCGCCATTCATCGCAGGCGGCGCATCGAGCAGGTCGATCTTGTTCCACAGTTCCATCCGGGGCGTGAGGTGCGCTTCGAGTTCGTCGAGCACGAGATCGACATCGTGCTTCTGCGCGGCGGTGTCCGGATCGGCGATATCGCGGACATGAAGGATGAGGTCCGCCTCGACCACCTCTTCCAGGGTCGCGCGGAACGCGGCAACGAGTTGCGTCGGCAAGTCCGAGATGAAGCCCACGGTATCGGAGAGGATTGCGCGCCGCCCGGACGGCAGGTCGAGCCCGCGCATGGTCGGGTCGAGAGTGGCGAAGAGCTGGTCCTGCGCAAGAACGCCGCCGTCGGTCAGGCGGTTAAACAGGGTGGACTTGCCTGCGTTGGTGTATCCGACAAGCGCCACGACGGGGAACGGCACACGCCGGCGGGCGCGGCGTTGGATGCCCCGCGTGCGCCGGACATCCTCCAATTGGCGCTTCAGCTTGACGATCTTTTCGTCGATCAGCCGGCGGTCGATCTCGATCTGGGCTTCGCCCGGCCCTCCGAGGAAGCCCGCTCCGCCGCGCTGGCGCTCGAGATGTGTCCAGGACCGGACGAGGCGGGTCCGCTGATAGCTGAGCGCAGCCAGGTCCACCTGCAGCACGCCTTCCCGCGTGCGGGCCCGGGCGCCGAATATTTCCAGGATGAGGCCTGTGCGGTCGATGACCTTGGCGTCCCACGCCCGCTCCAGGTTGCGTTGCTGCACGGGCGTCAATGCGCCGTCCACGACAACGAGGCCCGCTTCTTCCCCGGCCAGCGCCTCCTTCACATCGTCGATCGCGCCGTTGCCGAGCAACGTCGCCGGCCGGGGGCGGGCAAGACGCACGATGCGGGTCGCCGAAACCTCTACACCGATGGACCCGGTCAGCCGGACGGCTTCCGCAAGACGCGCCTCAGGCGCCCTGAGCGCGTCCTTGCGGACAACCGGGTGGATGACGAGCGCGGCTTCGCTCAAGCCGGCTCGTCTTCCGGGTCGAAGATCTTGATCGACGTCGAGGGCATGATGGTCGAGATCGCGTGCTTGTAGATCAGTTGCGAATGGCCGTCGCGGCGCAGTAGCACCGAAAAGTTGTCGAACGAAACCACAAGGCCCTGCAGTTTAACCCCGTTTATGAGGAACACCGTGACCGGCGCCTTCTCCTTCCGGATGCGATTGAGGAAAACGTCCTGGAGGTTCCTGTTTTTCTGGGCAGACGACATCGGCGTTGACCCCGGCTCGCATAAGGAAGGCTGCCCGGCCGTAAAGGAGAGCGCCACAGCTTCCCAGTTCTAATTGATGCCGTGCGAGAAGGCGACAAGGTCGGGGATCGCAGCCAGACTGTCGCAGAGCGCATCGGCATTCAGGCTCAACGCGGGTCCACCGGCATAGGGCACGACGGCCGAGCGTAGGCCCGCATTGCGCGCCGTGCGGATGTCGGTGTCCGAATCCCCCACGAGCCAAAATCCCGGCCGCCCGCCCAGGGCCATCCTGACAGGTGCGGCGTCCGGCTTGTCGAGGCGCGCGTCGCCGGCCCCGACCAAGGCTTCGAACCGGCCGGTCCAGCCGAGACGCCCGGCTTCGCGGCGGAGAAAAAGGCCGCTTTTGTTGGAAACGACGGCAAGGGGAAAGCCTGCCGCTTCGAGACGGTCGAGGCAGGCCTCGGCGCCGGGCAGCAGCATCAGCGCGTCCAGATGGCGCGCTTCGAACGCCGCATAGAACATGTCGCTCGCCCGGCGCCATTCTTCGCCGAACATCTTCGGGAAACTCTCGCGGCCCGAGCGGGATACATGGCGCATGGTCTCGGCGAAGGCCCAGGGCGGCAATCCGAAAGACTCGCGGGCTATGCCGAGCGCCTCATGGATGACCGGCCAATTGTCCACCAGCGTCCCGTCCCAGTCGAAGAGGACGACAGGACGCGTCATGCAGCGGCGTCTCCCCGCTCCATATAGCGTGCATAGACCTCGAACAGGGCATGGGCGGTCGAGCCCGGCTTGCCGTTTCCGATCGTGGATTCATCGATCCGTACCACGGGCGTCACATAGGATGTCGCGCTGGTGACGAAGGCTTCGCGGGCGCGTCTCGCCTCTTCGATCGTGAAACGGCGTTCGGCGAAAGAAAGGCCCAGGCTCTCGGCCAGCTTGACGACGGTTCCGCGCGTGACGCCCGCCAGAATGCCGTGGTCGAGCTCCCGGGTGAGCAACTCGCCGCCCGAGGTCACGATCCAGACATTGGTCGAGCTGCCCTCCGTGACGAAGCCCTGCTCGTCCACGAACACGGCCTCATAGGCGCCGGCCTCGCGCGCCGTCTGCTTGGCCAGGATATTGGGCAGCAGGGAAACCGATTTGATGTCGCAGCGCTTCCAGCGGTTGTCCGGCACCGAGACGGCATCGACCCCGGTTTCCAGGATTCCCGGATTGGGCGGCGGCTTGCGGCTGCCGGTCACCACCAGGGCCGTATCGGCCTCTGCCGGGAAAGGATGGTCTCGGCGCGCAACGCCGCGCGTCGCCTGGAGATAGACAATGCCGTTTTCTATGCGGTTGCGCCGCCGTACCTCGTTCAACACATGATGCAACGCAGTGCGCTCCATCGGCGGCGCTATCCGTAACTCGCCTAGCGAGCGGTCCAGCCGGTCGAGATGCGGGCCGGCATCGACGAACCGGCCGGCGCGCACGGCGATGACCTCGTAAACCCCGTCGGCGAACTGGTAGCCGCGATCCTCCACATGCACCGCCGCCTCGCGATGCGGCACATAGCGGCCGTTGACATAAGCGATTCTGGCCAATCCGGCTTCCTTCCCTGTCGCTAGAAGAATTCGAGGCGCACGGCGAACATCTGTTCGACCCGCTTGAGCACGCCCGCCATCGAGAACAGTACGACCCGGTCCCCCGCGCGGATAAGGGTGCTTCCGCGGGGAATAATCACATCGTCGCCGCGCAGGACAGCCCCCACGATGGAGCCGGCGGGCATCTTGAGAACCTTTAGGTCCTTGTCTGCCACGACTGAGGTTTCGAGAATCTCCACTTCCAGCGCCTCGCCGAAATCGTCCCCTATCGAAAACGCCGCCAAGACGCGCCCGCGGCGTACATGCTGCAGAATCTGGGAGACGGTGATCGCGCGGGGATTGATGACGACATCGATGTCGAGCGGACTTATCAGTGCGCTGTAAGCGGACTTGTTGATGAGCGCAACGGTGCGCGACGACCCGGCCCGCTTGGCGAGCAGAGAGGCGAGAATGTTTGTCTCGTCGTCATCGGTCAACGCGATCGTCAGGTCCGCATTCTCGAAATTGGCTTCTTCCATAAGCTCTTCGGAAAGCGCATCGCCCTGCAACACGGTGGTTCGCCGCAATGTATCGGTCAGTTCGGCGGCCTTCGCGCGGTCGCGTTCGATCAGCCGCAGGCGCACATGCGGGAGTTCCGCTTCGATCAAGCTCGCCAGCCTGTGGCCGATATTGCCGCCCCCGATGATGACTGCGCGGTCGGCCTCTTTTTCCTCGTGGCCGAACGCCGCCATCGCCCGCGCCACATGGGCGTTGTCCACGACGAAATAGACTTCGTCGCCGACCAGCATCTGGTCTCGCGCCTTGGGAACGAAGTTCCGCTCCGCGCGAACGATGCCGACGACATTGATGTTCAGGTCCGGGAACAGCGCCGTTAACTGGCGCAGCGGCGTGTTGACGATCGGGCAGGTGTCTTCGAGGCGGACCCCGATGAGCCGGACCCGCCCGTCCGCGAACGGCAGCATTTCGGTGGCGCCCGGCCGGGACAACCTCCGCATGATCGCGCTGGCGACCTCGCGCTCGGGAGAGATGATCGTGTCTATCGGCATCCCCTCGCGCGCAAACATGTCGGCCCAGTGCCCGTCGAGATAGGACGGCCGGCGGATTCGGGCGATCTTGGTTGGAATGTTGAACAGGGAATGCGCAACCTGGCACGCGATCATGTTGATCTCATCGACGAGCGTGACGGCAATCAGCATGTCCGCGTCTTCCGCCCCCGCCCGGGCCAGCACGTCGGGACTGGAAGCGTGGCCGGCGACTGCCCGGATATCCAGGGTCTCGGCCAGTTGTTCGATCAGTTCCGACGACTGGTCCACGACCGTAACGTCATTGTGCTCCGCCGCCAGGTAGCGGGCGATATTCACCCCGACCTGCCCGGCGCCGCAGACGATCACACGCATGGCCGGGGCATCACAACGGCCGGTCGCGCTCGTCGGCGGGCGAGGCGTTGGAAGCCTTGAGTTTGCGGTGCAACGTCGAGCGGTCCATGCCGATAAACTGCGCCGTTTGCGAGATATTGTTGCCGAAGCGGCGCATCTGGGCGAGCAGATATTCGCGTTCGAACATCTCTCGCGCTTCCCGCAACGGCAGCGACATCATCGCGTCGCCCTTTTCGAATTGCGAGATGATGGGCGCATCCTTGCAAAGTTCCGGAGGAAGCGCGCTGGCGCGCAGGGTTCCGGCGCCCTCACCCGGCGCCAGGATCGAGAGGCGCTCCACGATATTGCGCAACTCCCGGACATTTCCCGGCCAGTCATATGCCTGAAGCACCGCCATTGCGTCCTCGGCAACGACCGGCGGGTTCAACCCGGTCTGCCTAGCGTACAACCCCAGGAAATAGTTGACGAGACCGGGAATGTCATCCCGGCGTCGGCGCAAGGGGGCGATCTCCAGCGGGACGACGTTGAGCCGGTAGAACAGGTCCTGGCGCAGCCGGCCCTGCGCCACTTCCGCTGCAAGATCGCGATTGGAAGTCGCAATGACGCGCACGTCGACGCTGACCCTTTGCGATCCCCCGACGCGCAGGAATGTCTGTTCCTGAAGAACCCGGACGATCTTGCCCTGCGTCTCGGGCGGCATGTCCGCGATCTCGTCCAGCAGCAGGGTCCCGCCGTGGGCGCGCTCCAGCAGGCCGGTCTTGCCGGCGCCCTCTTCGCTGCCGAACAACTCTTCCTCGAGCCGCGCCGGAGCCATGATGGCGCAGTTGGCCACGACGAAAGGCCCTTCGCTGCGGCGCGAGCAGCGATGGATCATCCGTGCAGCCACCTCCTTGCCGCTGCCCGGCGGCCCTTGAATAAGAATGCGGCTTCCGGTCGGGGCAACGCGCTCGATCAGGCTCCGTGTTTGCGTAATCTCCGCCGACCTGCCAACCAGTTCCGTTACGGTGCCTGCATGCAATCGCAGTTCGGCATTTTCACGCCGCAGCCGGAACGCCTCCATCGCGCGGGAAAGCGCCAGAAGCAGCCTGTCGGTGGTAAACGGCTTCTCGACGAAATCGTATGCCCCGTTCCGGATCGCGGTGACGGCGGTCTCGATGCTGCCGTGGCCGCTTATCATCAGAACCGGCAGGTCCACATGCCGTTTCCGGACATGGCGCAGCAGGTCCATGCCGCTCAGGCGGCTGCCCTCCAGCCACACATCGAGCAACAGCACGCTTGGCTGGCGCTTCTGCAACTCTTCCAGCGCCTTGTCGCTATTGCTTGCACTGCGCGCTTCAAAGCCCTCGTCTTCCAGGACGCCGGTAATCAGTTGCCGGATGTCGTGCTCGTCATCGACGATCAGGATGTCATGCATCGTGAGGTCGGCCTCGTTCCGGCTCCTCGGCGGTCTCGCCGCGCCGGAAAACGATCCGGACGCGGGCGCCGCCAGCCTCGCCATCCTCCAGATGAAGCGCCGCGCCCTGATCCTCGACGATCTTCTGGACGATGGCAAGTCCGAGGCCGGCACCGCGCCGGCCCTTGGTCGTGACATAGGGCTCCGTCAATCGAAAACGCAGTTCGGCCGGAAAGCCGGGCCCGTCGTCCTCTACCGATATCTCCGTCCGGTCGGACAGTTCGGCAAGCTCAACCAGCACACGCCCGCCGTGGCCTTCGAGGGCCTGCATCGCATTGAGCAAGAGGTTGGTTATCGCCTGTCCGAGCAGTTGCGCATCGCAGATCTGCATGACAGGTCCGTCCGGCAGGCGCATTTCGATGCGGACGTCCGCAGACGTCTCCTCCTGCAGGAACACCGCCCGGCGCACGATATCGGCAAGATCCGCCTCCGCCGGCGCCGGAGCGGGCATGCGGGCGAAGGAAGCGAACTCATTGACCATACGGCGCATGTCGTCCACCTGGCGCACGATGGTGTCGATGCAGAGCGAAAAGGTCTCCGGGTCGTCCCGGATCTGTTT
>MPNF01000022.1 GCA_002238885.1 Alphaproteobacteria bacterium bin95
CTCTCGCTCGGCGGCTACCTGTCGCTCGCCTTCCATCTGCGCCATCCGGAGCGAGTGCGGGCGCTGATGCTGTTCGACTGCGGCCCCGGCTTCCGGCGCGATGAGCCGCGCGACGCTTGGAACGAGCAGGCGAAGGAGCGAGGCGAGCGGATCGCCGCCCGGGAACCGCGCGCCTTGCAGAGCCTTGAGCCGGGCGGCCACCGCGACCTCGCCGGTGTCGCCCGCGCGGCTCGATATATGATGCACCACCATGACGGCAGCGTGCTGGAATCGCTGCCGTCGATCCGGGTGCCGGCCCTGGTGCTGGCCGGTGAGCGCGACACTCCCTTCCTGGCCGGCATCGACTACATGGCGCGGAAGATTCCGAACGCCGAGAAAACCGTTCTGCCGGACGCCGGCCACACGGCCAACCTCGACAATCCCGCGGCATTCAACGCCGCCGTTTCCGGATTCCTCGCCCGACTTCCTGCATGACGACGCCTGTCGACAGCTTCTCCCGCGATGCGCGGGTCATCGGTCTCGTGGCCGTCGGGCACACGATGAGCCATATGTTCGTGTTCATGCTGCTGCCGCTATCGGTGCGCATGCACGACGAACTCGGGTTCAGCTATCTGGATATCGGCATCCTGGCAGGCGCATTCTCGGTGGGTGCGGCGGTCTGCCAGACCGGCATCGGCTTCATTGTGGACCGCATCGGCGGGCGGGCGCCGCTCATCCTGGGCGTTGCCGTGCTCTCCGGCGCCGTGATGGGGTTCGGGCTGGTCTCCTCCTTCTGGGCCATGCTGCCGCTCGCGGTCATCGGCGGCATCGCCAATTCCGTCTTCCATCCCGCCGACTACGCCATCCTCTCGGCCTCCGTCGCCGAGCACCGCATGGGACGGGCCTTCTCCATCCACGCCGTCGCCGGCAATACCGGCTGGATCCTGGCCTTGCTCGGTCCCGACCTCGCCGATGTAGTCGGCCTCAAGGGCGTCTTTCTCGTCGCGGGCGGCATCGGAATCACCGTCTCGTTCGCGCTCCTGCTGCAGTCCCGGCATCTGGAAAGCGCTGACGGCAGGGCGCAGCGGCGCGAGCAGGGCGGCTCGACCTCGGACGGGATCGCGCTGCTGCTGACGGTGCCGGTCGTCCTGCTGTTCCTGTTCCAGATGTTCCATTCCATGTCGCTCGGCGGCATCCGCACCTTCGGCATTCCGGCGCTGCACGACCTGCGCGGCTTCGAGGACACGGTCATCGCCAAGGCCCTGATCGCTTACATGGTGGCAGCCTCGGTCGGCAACCTCCTGGGGGGCTGGCTGGTGGACCGCACCGGGCGCCCGCAGCTCGTGTTTTTCGGCGCCATCGGCACGGTGTTCGTCGCGGTCAACATCATCGGCGCGGTCCCGCTGCCGCTCTCCGGCATCGTCCCGCTGATGATGGTCTCGGGCGTTGCGCACGGCGCCATCATGCCGACCCGGGACCTGCTGGTGCGCCGCATCTCGCCGCCGGGGCAGATGGGCAAGGTGTTCGGCTTCACCTCCACCGGGCTGTCCATAGGAGGCTTCATGACTCCGGTCCTGTTCGGGTGGGTGATGGATATGGGCGACCCGCGCTGGGTGTTCTTTGGCAGCGCGGCCGTCATGCTGCTCGCCGTCGCCACCTTCGTCGAGACGAACCGCAATGTCGGCCGGGCAAGGGCTACCGCATGAAACAGCTTCCTACGGGCAACGAACTCTTCCTCGACCATGTCGGCTATTTCCTCGCCGACCTCGAAGGAGCCGCCGCCCGGTTCGAGCGGCTCGGCTTCACCGTTTCGCCCGTCAACATCCACTACAACAGCGCGGACGGCGAACTGGTGCGCTCGGGCACCGCCAACCGACTCATCACCTTCGAGGCGGGCTATATCGAGGCGCTCGGCCAGGTTGCGGATACGCCGCTCGGCGCGGAACTTGCCTCGGGCGTGGCGCGCTACGAAGGGCTGCACCTGATCGCGCTCGCGCATGGACGGGTCACGGAGCACGATGTCGGCGGTACGGCGATGCGCCCGACGGTCTTTCTGCGCCGCCCGCTGGAGGACGGACGCATCGTGCGGGCCACCGTGCGCCGGGCGACGGCCGGGGCGATGCCGGAAGGCCGCGTGCAGCTCCTGACGCACGAGACGCCAGAGTTGATCTGGCTGCCGGGCATGGACCGCCACGCCAATGCCGCGCGCGCGCTCACCGGCTACCTGCAAATTGTCGCCGACCCGGAAGAGGCCGCTGAGCGCTACGCCCGCTTCGCGGGCCGCCGTGCCCGCAAGCTGGGGCCGGTGTTCGAGATCGCGCTCGACCGGGGATGCTTTGCGCTCGCCGGCCCAGATGCGCTCGGCGCACTATTGCCGGATACGACGCACCCGCCACCCCCCTTCGGCGCCGCAGTCGGCATAGAGAGCGCCGATCTGGACCGCACGCGCTTCCTCCTCGCAAACGCGGGCATCACCGTCCATGGGCGGCCGGACCGCCTGTTGGTCCCGCCGCAGGAGGGGCTGGGCGCCTGGATCGACTTCCACCGCCCCGGCGCCCCGCCGCTGTGGGCTGCATGACCGGTCCGATGGCCGCAGGAGCAGTTGTTTGCAAGTTATGAAAATATTCGGATTTTAGACTTGGCCTGGACTGTGGCGCCAGTGTGTCCATCCCGCGCCGCATGTCCGTCACACGGGGGTCGCAAGCCAGACCCGCGCCCCGCTCGGCACCGGGATCATCGCCGCTCCAGAGCCCCCGAGAACACGCGACTGCGTGGCCGTGTGCACATCCCGGTCGACTGTCAAGCGCGAGCCGTCCGCTAGAGCAATCTCGATCCGCCCGGAGGCAGACGGTTCGATATCCGGCGGCGCCGGCAGCAGCTTCACCGGCGACGCCCTTTCCGTTGAAGAGAGAACCACCGGGACGAAGCAGCCCAACAGGCGCACTCTCCCCGGTCCCCGACAAAAGCCACAGGAGGCCTACCTCGGAGGCTTACGGCAACGACGCAGATCGTGCCCCGGGGAGAGGGTAAACTCCTGGTGAAGGCCGCAGGTGAGAATATCGGCGCCGAACGAACGCATCGTCCTCGCTGCCGCTGCGCTGGTCGTTCTGGCATTTGCGGCTTGGCTGCTCTTCGGCACTGTCGTCCGCAGCGTGACCGTCGAGGGCGTGCTGATCGAGCCAGGCAAACGCCATATGGCGTTTTCCGCCGAGCCCGGACAACTGCTCGATTATCTGGTCGCTCCAGGCGAGCGCGTCGAGGCTGGCCAGCCGCTTGCCCGCCAGAGCGTGCCGGACCTGGATCGCGAGATAAACGCCCTGCGCGACCGGGTGGCGGTGTTGCAGGCGGCGCTCGAAGGGACCGGCGGCGGCTCCGAGGCCCTTCGGCCCTTGCTGGCGTCGTCCCAGACCGCCTTGCTGCAAATGGAAGCCCGGCGCTCGACCCGACAGGAGGTCGTTGCTCCGAGTGCAGGTGCGGTTTCCGCCCTGTTGTCCACGCCAGGCGAATATCTGTCGGCCGGCGCCGCCATCGCAGAGGTCCGCGAATCGGGCGCAGGAGCGTTCGAAGCGGTGCTGCGCACCGATCCGGAACTTGCCGGGCGCCTCCGGACCGGCATGGCGGCATCGGTCGAAGTCCAGATGCCCAGCGGCGAAACGCGCCGTTTTCGAGGAATGGTCGCGCGGACGGGCGCGGGCCCGCTGCCCGGCTGGCTGGCGCGGCTGACGCGGTCCCTTCCGCCGTCCTCCCACAGGGTCGATATCGTTCTCGACGAAATGCCGGGCTTCGGGGTTGCGGACGGCACGCCGTGCCGCATCCGCCTCGAGCTCGGCAGGCATGCGCCGACGGCGCTCTTCGATTCCGGACGGTCCTGAGTGCTTTTGCCGGGCAGGAACGCATCTGCCGGGTCGAGCGGGAAAGCCGCAGGGGAGCCCGTCCGGCAGCGGTTGACCACGCCGCTTATGCTGCAAATGCATGTGACGGAGTGCGGCGCTGCCTGTCTCGGCAGCGTGCTCGCCCATTTCGTGCGGTGGGTGGCGCTCAACGAGTTGCGCGAGAAGTGCGAAGTCAGCCGCGATGGCTCAACGGCCGCTGGCATTCTTCGCGCGGCCCGCCACTACGGACTGGAATGCACCGGACGGGCAGTCCAGCTCGACCAGGTCCGGAAATTGCCCTTGCCGCTGGTCCTATTCTGGGAGTTCAACCACTTTGTCATTCTCGAAGGCTTCGACCGCGGCCATTTCTATCTCAACGATCCCGCCACAGGTCGCCGCACGCTTTCCACCGAAGAATTCGGCAAGGGCTTCTCGGGAATCGCGCTGCAATTCAACCCGGGTCCCGAATTTCGGCGAGGCGGCGACCGCCCCAGCACCCTGTGGCAGGTCGGGGAGTGGCTCGGCGCAGCCCGGGGCGCCTTGGCTGCGACGGTCGCCTGCGGGTCATTGCTGGCCCTGTTGGCGCTGGCGGTCCCGGCATCGCTGAGTGTTTTCGTGGACCACGTACTGGCGGACGGCGAACCTTGGGGCGAGCTTGTGGCTGCCGTGCTGGCCGGGGCCGCTGTCCTCGTCTACTGCCTTGCCTGGCTCAAGCAGCGGTTCCTGAAGCGCCTCGCTGTTCGGATCTCGGTCGTGGCGAGCAACCGTTGCATCTCGCAATTGCTCCGTTTGCCGGTGGAATTCTTCGCTCACAGGCTGGTCGGCGAATTGACGAACCGCGTCATGTCCATCGACAGGATTGCGAACAGCCTATCGGACCGCTTTCTCTCGCTCATGATCGATGTCGCGATGAGTGCCGTTTTTCTTGCAGCCATGATGGCCTACGACGTCCTGCTCGCCTTCATCGTTCTGGGCCTGGCGGTGGTGAATGGGGCTCTGGTCCATATCGTCACACGCCTCAGGATCGACAGGAGCCTCGCCTTGCGGCGCGAACAGGGAATGTTGTTCGGCGTCGGCATGCTCATGCTGAACCATGCGGACAATCTGCGAATGACGGCGGCGGACGACCGGTTTTTCTCGCGCTGGAGCGGCCAGCAGGCGCGCGAACTGGATGCGCGCCAGCGATATGCGGAACTGGGCTATATCAATACGGCCCTGCCGGGCCTGTTCGCGATGTTGGGCAGCGCGGCGATTCTGGTCCTCGGGGCGCACCAAGTCATGGCCGGCGCCATCACATTGGGCACACTGGTCGGGTTCTACATCCTGGCGGCGATGTTCCTCGCGCCCGCCGGGCGCCTCGTCGAATTTGCCGACACACGCCAGACGCTCGAAACCGACATGTATCGGCTGGAGGACATCGCGAAATCGGTGGAAGATCCCGGTTTTTCGCGCCGGGCCCCTGAAGCGGAGGCGATTTCGACTTTCGAAGGGCGGCTGCAGCTGGCGGGCCAGGTGGAGTTGAGGGGCGTTACCTTCGGGTACAACCGGGGCCGGCCGCCCTTGATCGAGGATTTCAATCTGGTCATCCACCCGGGCCAGCGGGTTGCGGTGGTCGGCCCCAGCGGTTCCGGCAAATCCACCCTGTCGCGCCTGGTGTCCGGCATCTATCAGCCCTGGTCCGGAGACATCCTGTTCGACGACCGTCCACGGCACGAAATTCCCGAAGAAGTGCTCAGGCGTTCCCTGTCCATGGTGGACCAGGACGTCGTGCTCTTCTCAGCGACGCTGCGCGACAACATCACACTCTGGAATCCCGCAGTGCCCGATGAAGCCATCGTTGCCGCGGCGCGGGACGCCTGCATTCACGAGGAAATTCTCGGCCGGCCGCTCGGATATGCGACGCAGGTGGAGGAAGGCGGCGCGAATTTCAGCGGCGGCCAGCGGCAACGGCTGGAGATCGCAAGGGCGCTGGTCGGCGACCCGACTGTCTTGATTCTCGACGAGGCCACCAGCTCCCTCGACGCGGCCACCGAGGAAGTGGTCGATAACGCGCTGCGGCGCCGGGGCATGACCTGCCTGATCGTGCCGCACCGGATGAGTACGGTGCGGGACTGTGACGAGATCATCGTGCTCGACAAGGGCAAGGAGGTGCAGCGCGGCACCCATGACGAGCTGATGGCCGACGAGGACGGGACTTACTACAAGCTCGTCCGGGCAGGATGATTCCATGACGCAGCCTGAACGCGCTTCGCTCACGCATCTGGCCGCAGATGCCGGGGTTTCCGTGCTCTGCGCCGGCAACCTGCCGGTGAAGCTCGACGATCCCTAATTCGCCTGGCTGGTCGATGAGGGCTCCGTCGACCTGTTCCTGGTCGAAACCCGGGAGGGGACGGAGCAGTCTGCGCCGCAGCATCTGTTGCGCGCCGATGCCGGCCGCCTCCTGCCGGGCGTGGCGCCGGATGAGGGAAGCACGACGCTCGGACTGGTCGCCAAAGGGCTGCCGGGCACGGTTCTGAGGCGCCTGCCCGCCGCCGGCCTGGAGGGGGTGAAGCCTGCCGAACTCGCGGAACAGGTCGACAGCTGGCTCATGGACCTGTCCCGCACGCTTTCCCGTTTCGTCATGCATCGGCCGCGGCCGGACGCCATCGCCGAGCCGGGACAGATGGAGACGGCCGCGCAAGGCACGCTGTCCGTGCGGCGCGGCGTGGTCTGGGTGTCCGAGCCGCCGCCCGGCGCGGGCCTGTACATGAACCTGATCGACTGGACGGACCTCGGATCGGAAAGCGGTGCGAGCGCAATTCCTCTGACCCCGACAAGCTGGTTGACCCTGCTCACGGCGGCGCAGCTTTCCTCTCGGTCCTCCGAAGCTCTGGCCGAAGAAGGCGTGTTGCTGTCGGCCCTGGCCTCCTTCCATGCCGCCGCCTTTGCCCTGGAGCGCCTCAATCGCAGGTTGGCCGTCGTCGATCAAACGAACCTCGAACGGGCCCGCGCAACCAGCCGGCGCGGCGACGAAGAAGCCGCCCGGCAGCGCCTGTTCAACCTGTACGGCCTTCCGGTAGACGGTAGTGCCGGCGCGCAACATGCCGCGCTCCCCGAGGTCCTGGGGGCTATCGGCCGGCATGAGGGCATCGTGTTCAGGATTCCTGCGCGTTCCGGCGCGTCCGAAACCCCGGTCGAGCTCAGCGATATTCTCGATGTGTCCGGGGTGCGCGCCCGGCAGGTGCGCCTCAGGCCGGAGGACAAGTGGTGGCTCGAAGACAGCAACGCGATACTGGCGTTCCGGGCGGAGGACGGCCGGCCGGTGGCATTGTTGCCGGGACTATCGGGGCGCTACCGGGAAATCGACCCCGTCGGCGGGCGTAGGGCCCGGGTTACGGCGGAGAGCGCCCGCAAGCTGAAGGCCGAAGCCTGGCTGTTCTATCGGCCCCTGCCGCCGGAAAGTGCCGGGCCGGCCGATCTGTTGCGGATGGCGAGGCACGGATCGGCCGCGGATCTGGCGCGCCTGGTGCTCGCCGGCCTGCCGGGCGGCCTGCTCCTGCTGATGCCGACGCTGGCGCTGGGTTTCATTGCGGATCGGGTGGTTCCGGGCGGCGATACAGGAGCGCTCTATGCGGTCACGGCGGCATTGGCGGATTCGGTCTGCTGGGCGCACTGCTACATGTCGTCCAGGGCATGACGCTTATGCGCTTCGAAGGGCGTGCGGCATCCAGGATCGAAGCGGCAGTCTGGGATCGTCTGCTCCGGCGGCCGCCCGGTGTATTGCACCGCTACCCGGCAGGCGACCTGGCCATGCGGGGGATGACGTTCCAGGACCTGCGCGACGCCGTACAGGGGGGCGTCGCCAACAGCGTGCTGTCTGTCATTTTCCTTCTGCCGGCGTTTGTCGTCCTGTTCTTTTTCGATGCTATGCTCGGCGGCATAGCGCTCGGTTTCAGCACCGTTTCGCTGCTGGTGACCACGGCGCTCGGGCTGCGCCAGATTTTGCCGCATGGGCGGACGATCCGGGCCGTGCGGCAGGTGGCCGGACGTCTGTCCCAGATCATCCACGGAATCGCCAAGCTGCGCGTCGACAGTGCGGAAGGGTCGGCCTTTGCCGTTTGGGCGCGGGCGTATCGTGAGCAGAAGCGGGCGGAACTCGATCTTGGCGCCCTTGAGGGACACCTGCAGGCGTTTGCGGCCGCCCTGCCTTTTGCAGCCGGGGCGGTGTTGTTGTTCGCGACGGTCGTGCTCGACCGGCAGACGATACCCGTGGGCAATTTTCTCGTGATTTACGCGGTGTTCATGGCGTTTCAGGCGGCCGTAGCCAGACTGGGCGACTCCGTGGGGGCGATGGCCGCCATGCTGCCGGCGTTCGAGCAGGTCCGACCGTTCCTCACCCAGCCCCGGAGTCGGTTGCAGACAGCGAACCCGTCGAGCGTCTGGGCGGGGACGTCCTGTTCGATCACGTCTCCTTCCGCTACGGCCCCGACGGCCCGCCGGTCCTCGACGATGTCACAATCCATGCACGTCCCGGCGAGTTCGTCGCCATTGCCGGCGAGTCGGGCGCCGGGAAGAGCACCCTCTTCCGGCTTGCGCTCGGCATCGAGCAGCCTTCCGGCGGCGCCGTGTACTTTGACGGTCGCGATGTCAGGCACCTGAATGCGAAACAATTGCGCCGGAAGATCGGCGCGGTTCCCCAGGCGGTGTAACTCCATCCCCAGGACCTGTGGGACAATATCGTTGCTCATCACGACGGGACGACTCACGAGGAAGTCTGGCAGGCGGCGCAGGCAGCCGGGATCGACCGCGAGATTACGGCCATGCCCATGGGCATGTTGACGCCCGTCGGCACCAGCGGCGCCGTCATGTCGGGCGGCGAGAGCCAACGCATCACGATTGCCCGCTCGCTGATCCGCAATCCGCGCGTTCTCCTGCTCGACGAGGCGACGAACTGGCTGGACAACGAAAACCAGGCCAAGGTCATGCACAATCTGGCGGAGTTAACCTCGACGCGGATCGTGATCGCCCACCGCCTGTCCACCCTGAAGCAGGCCGACCGCATTTATGTAATGCGGGCGGGAAAGGTGGAGCAGAGCGGCTCGTTCGAGGAGCTGATGGCCGTCGAGGGCGTATTCCGGGACCTCGTGCGACGGCAGGTGACCTGAAAGACAGTGCCGGCCGACGACAGGAGGATCCGGATACTGCTTCCGCGCGTTCCCACCTTCGACGACGCCGCGCGCAAATGGGTTCGGGCGACCGGAATCAGGACTTCGCCCGCAATGTTGACATCGCCGCAGAGCCCCTAGACCACGCCCGGCGCTCTCTCATTTGTTGTTGCCGCCTCCAGGGCCTCGGCCATGCCGGTGAGGCCGAGCTGGAGCATGCATTCGATATTGGGCTGCCGCAGTGTCATGGTGTCAGTTCCTTGTCGTCGTTGTTCCTAAATTGTTCGATAACGAAGCCCGATGCGAACCGGTCAAGGTCGAGCGCCTCGGCGCAGAGCACGTCGAGGCACAGTTCGCCATGGTCTTCGGCGAGACGGATCATGCCCTGCACGTTGGCGAAGGCCTGCTCCATGCGGGTCCGCCCCCTGTAGAGCGCCCTTGCGAACCACTTCGGCCTGTTCTTGGCGTTCTTCCGGTAGGGAATGACGGTCAGGGAACCCCTTTCCCGAGTGCGTTGGCGATTATTGGCGCTGTCATAGGCCTTGTCAGCGACGATGACGCGGGACCGGACATCGGGGTCGAGGTCCATCAGGGTCTCGAAATGCGGGCTGTCCGCCGCTTGGCCGCCGGTCAGGTCGAAAGCGATCGGCAAGCCGTCGAAATCCGTCTTCAGGTGGATTCTTGGTGCTGAAACCGCCCCGCGAGCGCCTGGCCCTGCTGCCCCCCTGTTTGCGCCGGCCGCCGATACATGCGCGGGTCACGGTCGAATCGAACATTTGAACCAGATGCGCCGTGCCGCTCAAACCCGCCAGCGTGGCGAACGGTCAAGGGAGTACCACTGGCGCAATTTCGCGCTGCTGCGACCCGACCGGCCGGGCGCTTCCTGTGGAGCACTATTGCGCCGCCGCAAACAGAAGCCCTCGGCATCGCATCAGAGACGGTTCTCCAACACGTCGGCAATGGCCTCGCGGCCCTCGAACTTGCCGTAGAACGTGTCATGGTAGATGCCGTCCTCGGTAAAGCAGGCAGCGAGGGCCGCCCCATTGCCCGCCTCCACCGCCGCCGCGAAGCCTGGCAGCAAGGTGTCCAACGTCACCGCAATTTTCTTTCCAGTACTGGCCGCGCGCGCCGGCCCCCTACATCACCGCGCCGACCTGCCAGGGGATGAACTCGGCCGTGCCCAGGCCCTGGGCTTCGGACTTGGTGGCTTCGCCGGAAGCGACGGCGAGGAACTTGTCGAAAATCTCGCTTCCGACCTCCGCCACGCTGGCCGCGCCGTCGGTAATCGTGCCGCAGTTGATATCCATGTCCTCTTCGAGGCGGCGGTACATCTCGGTGTTGGTGGCGAGCTTGATCGAGGGCACCGGCTTGTTGCCGTAAACCGAGCCGCGCCCGGTGGTGAAGCAGACCAGGTTCGAGCCGGAGGCCACCTGGCCGGTGATGGAGCAGGGGTCGTAGCCGGGGCTGTCCATGAACACGAAGCCCTTGCGGTCGATGGGCTCGCCATAGCGGTAAACCCCGGCGAGGTTGGTGGTGCCGCCCTTTGCCGCCGCGCCGAGCGACTTCTCCAGGATGGTCGTCAGGCCGCCCGCCTTGTTGCCGGGAGACGGGTTGTTGTTCATCTCGCCGCCGTTCCGCTCCGTGTAGTCCTCCCACCAGCGGATGCGCTCGATCAGCTTGCGCCCGGTGCGCTCGTCGACGGCCCGGCGGGTCAGCAGATGCTCCGCGCCATAGATTTCCGGCGTCTCGGCCAGCACGCCGGTGCCGCCGTGGCGCACCAGCATGTCCACGGCCGAGCCCAGCGCCGGGTTGGCGGTGATGCCGGAATAGCCGTCCGAGCCGCCGCATTGCAGGGCTACGGTGAGCTCGGACGCGGCGACGGGCCGGCGCCTTGCGCGGTCCGCCTCGGGCAGCATGTCGCGGATGAGGTCGCGGCCCCGCTCCACGGTGGACCGGAGCCCGCCGGTCTCCTGGATGTTCATGGTCTGGAGGAAAGGCCCGCGCTGGATGCCGTAGGCTTCGAGCAGGAAGTCGATCTGGTTGACCTCGCAGCCGAGCCCGACCAGCACGATGCCGGCGAAGTTCGGGTGGCGGGCATGGCCCCAGAGCACACGCTGGAGGTTGTCGTAGCCGTCGCCCGCCCCGGCCATGCCGCAGCCGGTGGAGTGGGTCAGCGCGACCACGCCGTCCACATGCGGATAGTCCGCCAATATCCGCTCCTCGACCGCCTCGGCGATGAAGCGCGCCGCCGTCGCCGAGCAGTTCACGCTGGTCAGCACGCCGATATAGTTCCGCGTGCCGACGCTGCCGTTCGCGCGCAGATAGCCCTGGAAGCTCGCCCGGTTGCCCTCGGGCACGAAATCGACCGGCTTCATGTCCCGCCCGATGGCGTAGTCGCGCTCGAAATCGCCCATCGCGCAGTTGTGGACATGGACATGCGCGCCCGCCTCGACCGGCTCGCTCGCAAACCCGATGATCTGGTCGTATTTGCGGACCGGCTCGCCGACGGCTATCGGCCGCGTCGCGATCTTGTGGCCGGCCGGCACGACATCCAGCGCGGTGACGCCCTCGCCGGTTATCTCCGTTCCAGAGAGGATATCGACACGGGCGACGACCACATTGTCTTCGGGCGCAAGGCGGATGGAGAGGGTCATGACGGGCGGGCCTCCTAAGCGGCAAGCAGGCTGTGGAGTTCGGCGGCGCGGCCGGGCGCATCGAAGTCCCAGGCGAGCGCATTCAGGGCCTCGGCCGCATCGCCGAGCGCGGGCTCGGCGAGCGAGCGGAATTTGGCGTCGAGATCGGCGCGGGAGAGCGGGTTGCCCGGATTGCCGCGCGCCATAGCGGTCTCGCGCCGGTCGCTCCCGCCGTCCAGCCACTCGACCTCCAGCGCCGCCGAGCGCGTGTCCCGGCCCGGTTCGGCGACCGGCTCGACCCGGGAAAGCATGGCCCGCAGCCCGGAATCGGCCAGCGTCCCGGCGGTAAAGTCCCCTTCTACGGCCGGACGGCCGGCAAGGCCCAGCGCCGTGCAGAAGGCGAGGCTGAACTTGCCCTCGAGCGGGGTTTGCGGATCGGCCTTGCCGGCAAGGCGGATTGCGGCGGGATTGACGCGCACCTCGACGCGCTGCGCCTGGCGGCCCGCCGCCTCCGGTGCGAGCGCCAGCGCGGCGTCGATGACCGGATGGGTCAGCAGGCAGGCGGCATAGGGCTTGACCGTGTTGCGCAGCAGCTCCCAGCCGTCTTCGAAATCGACCGCGCCGATGCCCGCCGCGCCATCCTGCACAAGCGCGCCGGCGAGCCCGTTCCCGGATTCCAGCAAGGTCGTGGACGCCTCGAAGCCGGCGGCCGCCAGTTCGGCGGCAAGCACGCCGTTCATGGCCGCCTTGCCGGCATGGAAGGGCTTGGCGTGGGTGCCGAACGAGCCCGTCAGGCCGCCGGCCTGCGTGGCGGCGGCGCCGAGCGCGCGGGCAATTCCGTCCTCGTCGAGCCGCAACAGCACGCCCGCCGCAACCGCCGCGCCGAGCGCGCCGAAGATTCCCGTGGAATGCCAGCCGCGGAGATTGGCCACTCCGCCGATGCCGTTGCCGAGGCGCGCGCCGGACTCGAACCCGGCGATGAACGCGGCCATCATCTCCCGGCCTTCGGCCCCGGTCTGCTGCCCCACGGCCAGGGTTGCCGACCAGACCGGCGCGGAAAGATGCGCGGTCGCGCCGACATGGGTGTCGTCATAGTCGA
Source organism: Alphaproteobacteria bacterium bin95 (assembly GCA_002238885.1). Lineage (GTDB taxonomy): Bacteria > Pseudomonadota > Alphaproteobacteria > Bin95 > Bin95 > Bin95. Next base: position 12,728 of record MPNF01000022.1, read on the forward strand.
GGCAATGGGCGAAGGTGCCGTTCACCAGGGCGGCGCCGGCCGCGCAGGTCGTGCCGCCGAGCGCAATGCGCGCCTCGCCGGCCGCCTGCCAGCTCTCGACGACGCGGCGCACGGCCGTGCCGGCCGGCTCCGCCCCAGCCCCCAGCGTCACGCCCAGCCTGGCCGGCCGGCGCGCCCACAGCGCCGAGCGTCACGCCCAGCGTGTCCAGCAGGCAGGCCCTGGCGGCTTCCAGAACCTCGGGCGGCCAGTTTCGTCCGGGTGCCGCAGCCGCCCACGACGCCACGCGCCGGATCGTTTCGTTTCCGCTCATGTCCCTGTGCATCCTTCCTCGCGCCCCGGCCGCTTCGCCGGTTACGGTTTTCCGCAGGCGCCCCACACCTCGTCCTTCCTGAGCCAGCCTCTATAGCCGTCGACGGCCACTTCGCACCAGCCGTCCCGGCGTTCGAGCACCGAGAGCAGCACGCCCGGCCGCAACAGGGCGACCCCGCTGGCGTCGGTCTCGGGCGAATGCCGCAGCCGGCGCGTCGGGCCCGTGACGATAGCGCGGGCCCAGTCCATCAAAAGGTGTGCGCTCATCCACCCGGTTTCTCCCGAGGGGTCCTCGATCTGCCGCCAGTCGAAATGCTCCCTGACGATCCGCACCGGCAGGCCCCGCTGCCGGTATTGCCAGCGCACCGCGTAGGTCGTGCTCGGCCCGACCCGGAGATTGGCTTCCGTCGCACGGATCGCGGCGTATCGCGGCAGGGGCTGGCCGGTGAGCCGGTCGCCGGCCGATACGGCCGCGGTCCAGAGGCACAGGACCGCTGCAATGGCGCTGCGAACGAAGGTCATCGCCTGGCTTCCGGCCAGATGATGAGCGCCAGCGCCAGCGCTACCAGCCCTTCGATCGAGATGACGGTCACGGCCATGTGGGCGCCCAGCCATTCGGCGAGCAGGCCGAGATGCAGGAAGCCGATCGGCGCGGTGCCGATGCAGATCGTCAGCATGCCCATGGCGCGATTGCGCATTTCCGGGCGGGCGCCGAGAAAGGTCAGGGTCGATTGCATGGTCGAGAAGCAGGCGCCTCCGATGCCGGCCGCAACCAGAATTGTGCCAGAAAGCAGGAACCAGGGCGAGGCCGCGAACACGATGGCGGCCGCCAGGTACGACGCCACGCCAAGGAAGTAGATGCGGCGGAACCAGACCGCGCGGGCGAACCAGGCGATGCCGAGCGCGCCGACCAATGCCCCCAGCCCTTCGGCGCTTTGCAGCACGCCGACCGGGAACGCCGACAGTTCGAGACTGTCCTTCCCGATCACCGGCACCATCGAGGTCATCGGGAAACCCCATATATTGAAGATGACGGTGACGGCCAGCGTGGCGACCAGCGGGCGGCTGGCCCGGACGTAGCGGAATCCGTCCCGAATGGCCGTGAGCAGGCCGGCGGGCGCCGCGCCCGCCCGCGCTCCGTCCTCGATGCGCACGCGCGCCATCAGGAGCAGCGAGAGCAGATTGAGGGCCGCGCCGGCGAAGAA
>MPNF01000023.1 GCA_002238885.1 Alphaproteobacteria bacterium bin95
CCAACCCGGCGGCGCAAAGCCGCAAGACCGGCATGTCCCACGCTCGGCCATCTTCCCGGGAAATCCACCGGGCGCTCAATGTGGGAAAAAAGCCTGGGCTGCTATCGAGCTAAACGGAAAGACAACATCTGCTATCTCCAGTGGCTCGCGATCCGGAGTGACCGCGAATTCGTCTCGATAGCCCCTTCTCTACCTTCTCTCTGTCCGGGCCCGGGAGTGTAGCGACCTGCCGGTCAGACCAGATACGACGGATATGTACGTATAAGAAGCCCCGGCGCCGGAGGCGCCAGGGCTGAGTCGATCACAACGGGATGCCGCCAGGGCGGGTCCCGTAGCTATGAGTAAGCCTCCCATGTCGACCAGGCGTCGCCAGTCGCGGTAGCGTAGGCGGTGCTGTTGCGGACGCGGGTCTCGGCGAGGTCGCAAGCCAGGCACGTGCGCTCCTCGCGCGTATGCTGGCCCGCTCCGTGATAGCGGTCGTATTCCTCGACGTGCCATTCGTGGTCGCATGTCTGGACGGAGGGGTGGTCGGTGTAGTCGATCGCCATGGAATGTCTCCGGTGTTGCGATCGCGGCCGGGAGTGGCCGCTGTTCCACCCGACAGGCCCCTTCCCCACCTTGTTTCCTTCCAGGCCTGGGCAGGGCGCGACGGTGCGGGCCGTCGAATGCGGAGGCGTAGTCTTCCGGGTTCCTACCGGAACCGGAGCCTGCGGAGGGCCCGGCAGGGTTCCGGATAGCGGAGCCGGCCTGACGGCCGGTACAGAGGAAGAGCCCCGACGCCTTGGACGCCGGGGCTTTGGTGGTGGGAGCGATCCTCGCGCGGGCGGATCGTCATTCAGCCGGGATATATCCGCACTCACTGAGAAAGATGATGAAGGTGCGTTTGACGTGCGCCTTGCACGTGTCGCGGAAACGGATCCCAGCCGGACCGACATGGACTACGTATTCGTCGTCATCCTTGAGGATGGAGCCGACATGACTGCCGTCGTACTGGACGCTGCAATAGTTGTGATCGATGCGACGGAACTGAAGGTTGGCGGCTTCGCGAGGCATGACATACATCGGGCGTCTCCTGTTCGATATTTGCCCGGAAAGCCCCTTCCCCACCTTTTCCCGGAATGCTTCCCGCACCCGGTTCTCCTTCCAGGCCCGGAGCGAAGCGACGTTCGAATCGGCCAGGCATCGCCGGCGACGGACCATCGAGGCGCGGTCTTCCGGGTTCCGGATAGCGGAGCCGTTCTAGACGGTACATGGAAGATGCCCGACGCCGAGAGGCGCCGGGCATCGTGGGTCAGGCCGGCAGCCCGGCAGCGGCCAGGCGGTGGGCGAAGGCGGCGGGGCCAAGGCGGAGGAGCTCGTCGTTCGCGTCGCCGGCGGCGGGGACGATCCGATCCACGTTCAGCCCGGAGCTGCGGTGGACTTCCTGGAGGGCAGCCCAGGAGGCCTCGCCGGCGCGACCGCGGTCCTGGACCAGCGTGATGTGATCGATCCCCGCGGGGGTGGCTACCTGGTGGATCCGCCCGGAGGAAAGCGCGGCGGCGATCGTGACGTGCCGCCGCCCGTTCGGCCCGAGCGCCCTGCAGACGGCGAGCGCGTCCTCGACGCCCTCGACGAGCACCAGGTGGCGCGCTGTCCCGGTGGCCGGCCACCACACGGCGCCGGTGAAGAGACGGCCGCTGGTGCGCTTCGGATCCGCGATCCGCGCCTTCTGGCAATCCGGAGAGAGGAATATCCGGTGCATGCCTTCCAGCGTGCCATCCAGGGCCCGGATCGGCGCGAAGATGGCGGGGAGCTCGCGCTTCTGCCCGTCCACCTGGACCCAGGCATCGGCACGGAACCGGAGGCCGGCGTCCCGGGCGTCGTCGACAGCCAGGCCGCGGGAGGCGAGATAGATCCCGGCCGGGTCATCGAGGAAGATGGTCCGGGAATAGCGCAGCACCTTCTCCAGGCCCGCCTGGCTTGCCTGCCGGCATGCGGCCGGCGCCGGGCGAGGCTGCGGGCGCTTGGCGGCAGGCAGCGCCAGGAAGCGGCGAGCCTCCCGGGCGGCATCCCCGATCGACGGAAGCTCGCGCGCGCCACGGATGAGGTCCAGGGCATCGCCGCGAAGGTTCGAGTGCGCCCAGTCCTTCCAGCGGCCCTGAAGGCGGCCGGCGAGGTTCACGCGCAGCGAGTTGCCGGGTTCGCCGGCGATGCTGCCGACGTGCCAGAACGGGCCGTTCCGGCTGCCGTTCGGCAGGTAGTAGGCGCAGACGGCCTCGATGTCGGCCGCCAGGCGCGCCGACAGCTCCTGCAGGGAAAGACGTTCCGCCATGACTGATCCTCCTGGGAGTGGGTGGCGGAGCTGCGCCCGATGGCAGGCAGCCCCGAATTCAACCCCACTTCCCCTTCCCGGCCTTTCCGACCTCGCGGTCAGTACGGACAAGGATGGGAGGATCATGTCCGGCTCCTTCCCGGCCCGGAGCGAAGCGACCTGGCAGTGCGCGTGTTGGTGCGAGGTCTGTGTGCAAAGGCGCGGTGTGCGCGGCGCGTACATGACGATCGCCCCGGCGCCGGAGGGCGTCGGGGCGATATCGTCAGCCGGCATCAGCGGCATCGTTGGCGTCCCAGGGGAAGAGGGTCGCGTGGTCTCCCCAGCGAGGCAGGCTGTCCTGCAGGACGCTGTCCCGGAGGGGGAGGGCGTCGATGCCGAGCTCGGCGACGGCGTGGCGATCGTCGATAGCGTCGAACGCGGGGTCGAGAAGAGCAGACATTCCGAAATCCTTTCGGTTCACGGTCGCGGGCCCGGTTGGCCGCGGTTCAGCCCCAACAGCCCCTTCCCCACCTTTCAGCCTGCCGGCCGGCACGGTGGGGCAAGTGCGCGGCATGTAGACCGGTCGGGGCCCTCGCCCCGCTCGCCGCCCGGGAGGGGGCGGCGGGGGACAAGAAAACGCCCCGGAGGCGGGGCCTCGGGGCGCTGGTCTGGAGATGAAGAAAAACCCCGGCGCGGAGGCCGGGGTCGGGGGAGGCTATTCGGCGGGCGCCAGAGGGGGCTCGCCGGCCTCGTCGTTCCGCCTCAGGAAGTAGCGCTCAAGCAGGTCGAGTTTCGCCGCCATGGCGGCGACGGTGACTTCCAGGGCACGGAGGCGCGCGTCGAAGCCGTCCATGCGGAGCCAGGCGATGAGGGCGATGGTGATCGCGGGCGTCGTCCACGGCGCGAGATCGGCTGCGGTCATGGTGCAGCCCCTTTCGGTGGGGGATTGTAGCACGGCGGCACGTGGGAGCGAGGCCCGCAATGCCGCCCGGGGAACCCCTTCCCTACCTTTCTGGAGAAAGGGGTCGCGGCCGGCTGTCGGGTGGGTGTGGGCGAGGCAGCTTTCCCAGGGACGGGCAGAGTTGGTGAGGGAGCGTCGCCGGGGCGGGGCGGCGGGACGACGGCGATCTCGGGGTGGCGGGAAGCTCCGTCCCGTCTTCGCCTTCCGGGCCAGGCCGGAGGAGAACCGGTGCGGTGGCGGGCGATGCGGCGTAGGTTTGTTAAGTTATAAGTTCTAACAAACAAACGCCCCAGGGCGGACCCAGGGGCGCGGTCGAGGGGGAAAAGAAGAAGCCCCGGAACCCGAAGGTCCCGGGGCGGATAGCTCCCTTCAGAAGGGAATTTCGTCGGCATAGTCGTGAGCGTCGGCGGGGGGGGCCTCGGTCGCGGCGGCGTGGGGGGGGGGCGCCCGGGTGGCGGCGCCTTCGGTGGAGCCGTTGCCGTTGCGCTTGTCGAGGAAGTTAATCGAGCCACGGGGGCCGACGACGATCTCGGTGGTGTAGCGCTCGTTGCCGTCGCGGTCCTTCCACTTGCGGGTGCGCAGCTTCCCGGTGATGTGGGCGAGGCGGCCTTTCTCGGCATGCTTCTTCAGCATGTTGATGAGGCCCTCCTGGTAGACCACGACGCGGTGCCACTCGGTGTTTTCCTTGTATTCGCCGGTCTGGCGGTCCTTGTAGACCTCGTTGGTGGCGACGGAGAAATTGGCGACTTCGCTGCCGCTCTGCATGGCGCGGATATCGGGATTGCCGCCGAGGTTGCCGATCAGGTCGACGCGGTTGAGACCGTTCATGATGTTGCTCCCTGCAACTGGTTGATTGCGAGCTTCTTGAACTCACGAGGCGAAGCCCCTTCCCAACCTTGTTGGCGGTGACGCCGCGAAGGCCGGGACAGGGGGGGAGGGGGCCGCGGATGCCAGATTACTCGGCGGCATCGGCTTCCGGGAGGGAGGAAGTAAGGGGTCGTGCTCCGGGGGCCCACATGAAGAGGCGAGAGGGGAGCCCGGTGTCCAACCGGTCGTTGTGGCGGTTGCGGATCGAGCGTTCGTCGCCGTGCGCGAGTTCGTGGCCGCGATTGTCTTCGATCGAGTAGGTCCACATGGCGTCTGTACTCCAAGCGAGGGGGGGGACTGGAAATCGGGTGTGTGTTGCCGGCAATCGGGCCAGCGAGCTTCGACGCGTCGATAGCGTGGCGATATTCACGCGGCTCCCAGCAACGGGATATGGAAGGAGGCGGGGTTGGCGGCGAGTTCGGCGCTGGCCTCGGTGATCCGGATGTCGGCGCAGTATTGGAGTGTGTAGTAACACCAGCCGGCGAGCTCGGCACGATCGGCGAGTTTTTCGGAGAGGCGCGATAGGGCCTGGTCTGAGGTGGGTGCCTCGACGAACCAGGTGTCGAGGGTGTCGCCATCGTGACCGACGCCCTCGATCTGGAAGGTGCGGAGTTCAGTGGTGGTGGGGGGCGGCATTGGGTTGTTCCTCCGGATTGGTTGCTGGGGTCACGGAGGCGAACCCCTTCCCGAACTTCGGCCGCGCGGAGGCGGATGATGATCGGGAGTGGGCGGAGTACAGGTCATGGGGGGTGCTCGCGCTGCGGAAGAAGAAGGGGGCGCCCGCGAGGCGCCCCGACGGAAGCGGATTACAGCCGCTTGCGTTTGCCTTCCGCGAAGAGGCCCGTGGCAAGGTCGCCCCAGTACTGGATACCGGAGCCGGAATGCGTCTCCGATTTGCAGATGAGGATCTCGTTGCGGGCGGGGCGGAGCTTGCGGACCGTGGCAAGTGAGAGGGTCAGGGGTTGGCCCTTTCCGCCGGGGAGGCGGCGGATTTCGCCATCGATGTTGGTGCGGTAGCGCTCGACCACGTACTGCTTGTCCTCGAGGCCGCGGCCGAAGACATGGGTGAGGAAGGTATTCGCATCGGGGCGAAGGACGGAAGCGGACATTCCGGGCATGAGCGATCTCTCCAGAGTGGGAAAAGGCGCGCGGCGCCGGCGGAATGGCCGGACTGCGCGGATCGCAGAGAAAAGCCCCTTCCCGACCTTCGACGGCGCTGACGCAGTCAAAGGCAGGAAGGGGCGCGCCGGCGTTTCACCAGCTGGTGAAGGCAGCCATGGGGGCGGTGTCGGTCAGGATCTCGACATCGTCGGGCCCGAGCCTGGCGTAGGCGAGCGCGGCGGCGACCTCGGCAATGGAATCCCATGTTCCGTGATCGGTGCCGGTGGCTATCTCGATTACCGTGTATCGGTTCGGAAGCTCGGGCATGCCGCGATAGGCAGATGCCAGTTGCGTATCGCGGCAGGGTGCGCATTCGCGCATGAACGGCTCTGGGGGCCGCTTGCCGCAGCGAGGACACAGGCCGGCGTGCTGACGCTCACGGGTGACGAGGTGGTAACGGCGGAGGCAACGCGCGCGGATGCGTTCGCGGCAACGCGCACAGGAGTCGGTTTCGCCGTCGGCGGGGCGCTTCTTGCATTGGACGCACAGTCCCCGAGAGCGGCAGAGAGCGACGTGACGATGCCAACGCGCGCGGTGCTGCTTGCGGCAGCCGTCGCAGTTCAGGAATCCCGGCACGGCGGGCTGTTTGCCGCAGGCGAGGCAGAGGCCTTGGTCCTGGCGGATGCGCTTGTTGCGCCAGTAGCCGCGGTACCAGCTGTCGAGGCAGGACTGGCAGGCCTTGCGTCCTCGGAGCGCGGGAGCCTTGCCGCAGTTTGTGCAGACGTCGAGCGCCGCGCGAAGGGTTCTCTGGGCGGCGGCGGCCTCCTTTTCGCGCTGCCGGTACAGGTTCTGGCAAGCGGAGCAGCGTTTGCGCGCAGGGTTGGGGGTGGTGGCGCCGCAATCCATACAGACGGAAGGGGTCGCCTGGCGCCGACGGCGCTGTGAGCGTTCTCTGTGTGCGCGCCGGCGCGCAGCGAGGCATTCATCGCAGCTGGTGTTGCCGGCGGCGGGGGCGTTCTTGGCGCAACGAAGGCACAGGCCTGCGTTGCGGAGTTCCTCGCGGCGACGTTGGTTGGCCAGACGGCGGGATGCGAGGTGTGTTTCGTTGCAGGAAGGGCAACGGGCCGGGCGGGGTTTCTGGAGGGCGACGCCGCAGTCGCGACATAGTCCCAGATTGCGGCGGAGAAGGCGGGTCTTTCGGGAGCCCTTCCGGGATGCGAGGCGCCGGCGCTCGATACAGGTGTGGCAGTATTTGTGGTCTTGGGCAGGCGGAACCTGGCCGCAATGCTGGCAGAGGCCGAGCGTAGCAAGACGCCGGCGCGCAATTTGCGACGGGGAGTTACCGGCCGGCGCGGGATGGTGGTGCAGGGCGGTCGCGGGGGAGTGCGCGCTGCATCCGCAATGAGCGGCCACGGCTGCGTCGGAGGTGTGGGGAGGGGCCGGGGCCGGCATGCCGGGCATGGGCATTGTCTCCTGTTCGAGAAACAACAGCGCGGGTGTGGTGGCCCGCGCGGATCACTCGAAAAACCCCTTCCCGACCTTGGGCCGGGAGGGGGCAGAAACGGTCCCGAGAATGATGCCGCTATTGCACCGGGGCAGTATCAGGTGCTTGCATCGCAAGTGCCGGGGGCAGCGGCCAGCTACCGCCCCGATGCGCCCGTAGGGCAGCACCAGAATCCTCCTCCAGAATGCGTCCAGGCGAAGAGCCAAGTTGGTGGGCGGGGTGCATTCGAATGGCTTTCCGGCTGAAGCGTCGGTGGTGCCCGGATGGGGACGGCAGGCGCTGTGGTTCCTGGTTCAACCGAGCAAGCCCTCGGAGGCGAGCCTCGCGCGGAAGCGGTCGGGCCCGAGGGCGAGGAGTTCGTCATTGGCGTCCTCCGCCCGGGGGATGATGCGGTTGGCCAGGACACCGGCTTCGGCGAGCTGGCGGCAGAGCGCGACCCAGGAGTGTTCCCCGGCCGGGTCCCGGTCCTGGACGAGGGTGACGCGTTCGACGCCGGCGGGCAGGCCGACCTGGTGGACGCGCCCGGAGGAGATCGCGGCGACGATGGCGATGCGCTGGCGCCTAGCGGGGCCGAGCGCCCTGCAGATCGCGAGCGCATCCTCGATGCCCTCTGTCAGCACCAGGTGGCTCGCTGCAACCGCGGGCCAGCGGACGGCGCCTGTAAACAGCCGCCCGCTGGTGCGCTTCGGTCCGGAGATCGGGGCCTTCTGGCCCTCCTCGGTGAGGAAGATCCGCTGCATGCCCTCGAGCGTGCCGTTGACGGCGCGGATCGGGGCGAGCAGGGCCGGCATCTCGCGCTTCTCGCCGTCGACCTGGACCCAGGTATCGGAGCGGAAGCGAAGGTCAGCCGCGCGGGCGTCTTCGATGTCCAGGCCGCGTCCGGAGAGATAGCGGCCGGCCGGGTCTGCGGGGCCGATGCGGCGCGCGCCGGCCAGCACCCGTTCGAGGCCCGTCTGCGATGCCGGTGCGCAGGCCTTCGGTGGTGGACGGTATTGCGGACGCGCATCCTCGGGCAGGGCGAGGAAACGCCGGGCCTCCCGGGCCGCCTCGCCGATACTGGAGAATTCCCGGACGGCGCGGATGAGGTCGAGCGCATCGCCTCGGTCCGTCTGGTTGGCCCAGTCCTTCCACCAGCCGCGTCGTTGGCCGGCCAGGTTCACCTTCAGCGAGGTTCCGGCTTCGCCCGCGACGCTCCCGACTTCCCAGTACTGGCCGTTGCGGCGGCCGTTGGGAAGGTAGTGCTGGCAAACGGTCTCGATCTCGGCCGCGAGCATGGCGGCGAGATCCTTGAGGCTGACGGAGTGCTCCAAAGGCATTGACAGTTTCCCTTCCTGGCCGTTTGGCGCCGGCCGTCCGGTTGCCTCGTAGGCGCCCGGAACGTCAAAAAGGGCGATCCTGGTAGAGGGTCGTGTCGCGCCGACCTCTCTCATAGTTGAGGACGGCGTAGGCCGCGATTTCCAGGGCGTCCTCGACCCGGACGTTTCTGGAGCGGCTCTGCTCGACGGTCACGCGGAAGGCCGCCTCCAGGGCTTCTTCGTTGACAGGCACGCCCAGCGTGGCGACCAGCTGGGCGACCAACTGCAGGTCGTAGGACGGGGGCGGGGGCAGCTGCCGCTGAGCGGGATCCGGCAATGGTTCGTAAACCGGCTCGACGCCGGTCTCCGCGAGGGTTCGCCGTGCGCGATGTTCATCGAGCTGGATGACTACGGACATGGGTATCTCCTGCGTGGGATTGGATGGAGGAGGAGTCCTCGAATAGTGGGAGGCTTTCCTCACACTCGTCGGTTGCTGCGTGTGTTTCGCGTTCGGGGCTCACCGCCGCGGAGGGGGGCCGTCAGCCGCGCACGGCTCGGGTGGCCGCTTCCGGGCCGGTCCCCGGCGCGGTGTGGCCAGGCATGGAGGAGCAGCTGGCGAAGTGGCGCGCGATCAATCCGAGAATGGCGGGGACGTCGGGGGTTGTGGTGATATCGACCCGGTAGGGGCCGGAGGAGGGGCGCACATGGATGGAGGCGATCAGCTCGCGGAGTGCAAGAAGGGTCTGCTCGCGCTGCTCGGTGCGCTCGCCGCCGATCACGGTGCCGCGAAAGTGGTCCGTGTAGGACGTCACGAAGTTACGGATATCGGGAGTGTGCGGGGGCGGAGAGTCGGGGATCGCGCCGAGTTCCTCGGCAGCCGCATTCCGGGTGCGCTCCAGGTCGAGGATGCGGTCCCGGAGGCTTGTCGAGGAGACGCCGGATTCGATTGCAGCGACGATGCGGACGATGCCGGCGTTGGCTTCTTCAACGTGCTCCTTGAGTTCCCGGCGCCGGGAGGCGTTTGCGCGCTCGGCGGAAGAGAACATGCGGGTCCAATCGTGATGGGGGTCCCGCATCCAGTTGAGCAGCTGCTGAACGGCCGCGCGTTCGAGTTTCTCGAGCGCGATGCCGCGATTGTTCGAGCAACTCTGCGGATGAAGGCGTCGGGCCGCGCAGCGATAGGAGCGCTGGCCCGTGATGATCATGTGGGAGCCGCAGGTGCCGCACCGGATACGGGCGGTCAGCGGGTAGGCGGCGCGACGGTACGGATTGAAGACAGCAAGATGGCGGTGCCGGCGCCGCTGGAGCTCCTGCTGAACGGCGTCCCAGGTCTCGGGGTCGACGATCCGGAGCTCGGGGGCCGGGACGATCTTCCACTCTTCGCGGGGGAGACGGACGAAACTGCGTTTCCCCGTCACGGGATGCCGGCGGCTCTTTGTCCGGCCGTAGATCAGAATGCCCTGGTAAATGGAGTTGCGCAGGATGCCCTTGTCTTCTCGGCCCCGGATGTTGTCTGCGGTCCAGGCGCCCCCGCGCGGCCCGGGGATACCTTCGTCGTTGAGCAGGAGGACGAGCTGCCGGGGGCTCATTCCATCCAGGTAGAGCCGGTGGATGCGCCGGACGACTTCGGCCTCGTCGGGGTCGATGACGCGGAGTCCGCGGATGGGCTTGCCGTTCTCGGAGATGCAGTTGGCCATCTGGTAGCCATAGATCTGGGGGCCGGTCACGCGGAGGTCGTGAAGTGCCTCGATCTGGCCGCGTCGCGTTTTGTTGCCGATGTTGCTGCTGGCCATTTCGCTCAGGAATCCCTTGATGGCGGCGTGCAGCCCGTCGACGGGGCCGTCCTCGAGTGTGTGGATGTCAACCCCGTAATAGCCGAGCTCGCTGTAGAGGTAGGCCATATCGGCCTGGTTGCGGGCGAGGCGGTCGAGGGCTTCCACGCAAACCGTATCCAGCCTTCCGGCGCGGGCGTCGTCGCGGAGCTGCTGGAGGCCCGGGCGTCCTTGCACGGTCGTGCCGGTGCTTTCCGGATCGTAGTATTCGTTGACGATCACGCCGGATTGCCGGCCAACGCGCTCCCGGCACATGCGGAGCTGCCCGTCGATCGAGGTCATCTCCTGGAGGGCGGAGGAATAGCGCGCATAGATCGCATAGCGCGCGATAGAGGAGCCTTCTTTGGTCATAGCCTGTCCATTCGTTGACGAAAGGCAGGAGGCTAGGACGATGAGGATTGGGGGAGGCAAGCGCAAACAGCTGCACGCCATGGGGATAAATGGTGGGCAGTTGGTCGCATTTTTGGCGTTTCGAGTCGTTTTTGGCCTGCGGTCGGCCGGTCGGGCCGTCATCGCTCGACCGAGGAGAGGTTGCGTGCGCTGAACCCGGCGCCCAGCTGCAGGTCGACGATTTCGTTGGCGACTTCCTGGGGGTCCCATTTGGAGAAGAGGTCCTCCCATTCGCCGTTGAAGGCGTACCCGCCCCAATCTTCGATGTTGCCGGCATCGGGAGCAGCGTCGGGATGGAAGGACGTCGTCAGGTGGGTTCCGTCCCACTCCTGGAGCCAGGTCGGGTCGTCCGTCTCCGGATGGGAGAGTTCGATGCGCACGAGCGGAGCGGTGTCAGGCATGGGCGTTCTCCTTTGCCGGGTCGTCAGCGACGGGCGCGGCGCCAGGCGGCAGCGCGCGCTTCTGCTTCGGTGCAGAACCAGCGTTCGCCACGGTCCTCATTGATGCGGGTCTGGTCGTAGTGCTTTCCCCCGGGCACATGGTAGATCTGGCCGTGCTCGGAGATATTTCCCTTGATGCGGCAGGATCCGGAGGACCGCGGAGCGGCGCCCTGTTGGGGGCGGCTTCGCTGTGATTGTCCTTCGGCGCGCTGCTGCTGCAGGTCCCGGCCGTTGGCGGTGCAGGTTCCGATCGCACGCCCGTATTTGCCACGCCCGCTGATCTCGCAACGTACCATGTTGCGGACGACGAGCTTGCGCATGGCCTGGGTAGCGGCCTTTCCGCATGCCCACCGGCGGCCGTTCCGGGTGCAGGTTTGACGGCTCTCGGGAGCGTCTATCCCGTCCAGGCGCACGCGCTGTCCGTCAATGGCGAGGGTATCGCCGTCCAGGACGCGGGCGTTGCCGGTAAGGGTTTCTGCGTGGATGGGTGTGGAGCAGGCAGCAACCAGAAGCAGGAAGGCGGTTGCTAGTGATCGTCGGGTGGATATTTCAGGAAGCCGGAGGCGGGCTCGTCGACGTCGATGGCGAGAGGATCGTCTTTCCAGTCCGCGGAGGCATAGAAGAACAGGCTGATTGTGACGCCATCCTTGTTGGTCAGGGTAAGGCGGCGTCCCTTCAGGCCGCCCATGAATTCGCGGAGGTCGGTCATGCTCATGTCGGTGATGTCGAAAAACATGTGAGAGATGCGGGATGGAGGCATGGCGAATTCTCGGATGATTAACGGGAGAGCCGTCAGCGATAACGCGAGTCGAGGTCAAAGTCATTCCGTGTTCTCCGAACAGAGGAGCAAGGTGCCGTCGAAATGTGTCATCGGATCTTTGTCTTTGGTCGACAGGGTGCATGGTGCGGCGCCGGAAGGAGAGGGCGGCGCTGGCTGGAAACGATGCGGGAGACGTATCCCTGGTGCAGGCCGGTCCGGCGCGCGATCTCGGCGCGGGGCGTGCCCAGCGCGGCTGCAAGGAATATCCAGGTGTTCCGGACCAGGTTGCGCTGATGGGTATAGGCGGCGTGACATTGGGGGCCGCAGAATTGGGCCGAGCGCCTCCTTGCCCGGGCGCCGCACCCGTTGGCGCACCAGGGCTGTTGTGCGCGCTGCCAGCCGCGATAGCAGGGCAGGCTACAGAAGCGGTGGTAGCGGCGGGGCAGCGGCGCGGAGCATCCGGGGGCTGCGCAAGTGCCGGGGGCCGGGCCGTTATTGGCATTCACGACCTTCGTAACGGTCTTGTGGCTGACGCCGTGATCGTTGGCGATCCGCGCGAGTGGTCGGCCGGAAGCGGCTTCCATCAGGATGCGGCGGTTGCGCGCCTCGTGGATCTCGCCCCAGCGATCGCGGAGCCAGCGGTGGTAGCAGAGCCGCGAGCAGAACTTGGACGACTTGCGCCGGGTCTTGCCTCCGCATTGGGGGCAGGTGGGCAAAGCGGAGCGGAGAGAGGCCACGAAGCAGTCGAAACTGCAGAACCGGTTCCGTGCGCTCGGCAGTGGCCGTGAGCATCCGTCGTGGGCGCAGAAACGGGGCAGCTGCATGCTGCCGTAATGGAAGGTCCAGCCCTCGCGGCGGGTGATGCTGTAGACGGAAGAAACGGCGAGGCCGTGCTCGGCGGCGATCGAGCGGACGCTCCGTCCTGCTGCGATGGCACGGCTTATCTCGGCGTCGCGCTCGATGTGACGGCGTCTCGGCATGGGGCAGTCAGGCGAGGCGCCCGTCGGGGAGCCGGACGCGGTGGCTCGCCCTCCAGCGACCGTCTGCGCAGAGCACCTGGTCCGATCGCGAAGATGTGCCGCCACCGTTGCGCTTGTAGCGGTGCTTGGTGATGTAGTGCTGCCGAGAGGCAATGTCGTATTGGACGCGCCAGTGGGTGTGGCAGTCCAGCCGGGTGCGCTCTGCGCGCTTCAATGCAGCCTGTTCGGTTGCGAACATGAAGGCCGTCGCGTCCCGCCGCAGACCGGGGTCGCCCGGCCGGGTCCCGGCCGGGCACGAAAGGCGGGGGTGCGGTTCAGACCTGTATCCTGGCAAGGAACGCCTCCGTTTCGCGGCAAGCGCGGTCGAGGTTGTGGTTGCTGGAGAGGAGGGGGATGAGGGAGCTGCCATCCTCAAGCCTTTCGGGGATTGCATCGTGAAGAGCGCCGTCGAGCAGCCGTCCGGCGCTCTTGGGACGGGGGCCGCCCCACTGTTTGAAGAAGAAGGCGACATCCTGGTCGAAGCAGCGGTCGTTGATCTCCTGGACCCAACGCTTGCGCATCGGCCGCGCGCGGGGGCCGCTCTCGCCTCCGACGATCGCCCAGGAAATGCCGGTCAGGTCGAGATGGTCGAAGCCTTCGAGCAGGGGTTCGAAGGAAATGAACCGCAAGGCGGCCGGCGTGCGCCTGAGATCGTCGATCCGATGGGTCCGGCGTTGATCCTCGACCGAGACGCCGAGCCATTCGTGCGGGAGGGGAAACAGGGGCTGTGCCGGAAGCTGGCGGAGATCGCGCCGGCGTGGATATTTCAGCTGCAGTTCGCGGGCTGCCGTTCTCACCCTCTCTTCCAGGCCAGGATCGGTGAAATACGCCTCCATGCGCGCTGAGCGCTTGGTCAGGACCTGGAAGTCGTGGCGCGGGGCATGGGCCATGACGGCATGGACCAGGTCGATCCAGTCGGTCGGGATGGAAGCATGGAACAGGTCGCCATGCGCACAGACGAAGATGCGTTTCGGGGCGCGCCGGCGGAGCGGCTCGATGAGCCAGTGCTCGTTGAAGCGGACTTCGCCCGTCCAGACGGGGCCCCTGTCGGTTTTCCGGGTGAGGTCCTTGCGGGAGGGATGGTGCTTCAGGCGTCCGGCAGCGAGGCGCATGGCGTAGCAGTGCCGGCATCCGGGGCTGGTGTTGGTTCCCGGATTATTTGACCGAGGGTTTCGCGGATTATTTCGCGCGTCGTTCGGCTTGATTTCCCGGACTGGTCGATCATTGCCGGAAGGGATAGATGGCACGGGGGTGTCGGAGGGTCGTCGTCGCGTCAAGCCGCTTTGCGGCTCCTTCGCTTCGCTGCGGCCCTTCGGGTGACGCGCTGCCGTCCCTCCGACGAAGAGCATCCATGGCCGTAAGCAGAGCTTTCGGCCCTGGACCGATCGCCCGACGCAGGATCGGGATGGAGGCAGGTGTTACCGGTTACCGCTACCCGGCTCTCCAGGGGTTGGAGGCGGTAACGGGCAGGGGTAACGGGTCCTGCCGCCGGCTACTGCTGTTGGGGGTCGGACCGGCGCGCTCTTTGGCGATCCGGTATCCGCCTTCGGGGGCGCTCTCGACGCGGCGTTGGCGGACGAGCTTTTGGAGGGTCTCGGCGACGGTTGCGGGCCGTGTTGCGGCGCGTTCGCGGATCTGGCGCTGTGAGAGCGGCGCGTCGGCTTCGGCGAGGGCGTGGAGGATGCGCCGCTCGGGGGTTTCGGGCTGCGCCTCCGCCTCGGCGGTGTCGACCTGACGCAGGCGCAGGGCAGGCCCCTTGCCGTGGTCGGCGAGC
>MPNF01000024.1 GCA_002238885.1 Alphaproteobacteria bacterium bin95
GCGATCCACCAGAACCACGGCCTGTTCACCGTGAGCCGGCACAGCATCGACGCCGCCGCCTTCATGTTCATGGCGCTGGAGCGCTGCTGCCAGCAGCAGCTCATGATCGAGGCCTCGGGCCGCGAGCCGATCGAGATTCCGGCCGAGAAGGCCCGCTACAGCCGCGAGCATGTCGGCAGCGACTACACCGCATGGCTCTGCTTCCAGACGGACTACGACCATCTGGTGCGCACCCAGCCCGACATGTTCGACTGACACACCCCGCAGAAGAACGCGCCGGACCCTGCCGGCGCAAAAGGAAACGAAGATGAAGTTCTACGATTTTGCGCTGGCGCCGAGTTCCCAGCGCGTCCGCGTCTATCTGGCCGAGAAGGGGCTGGAGGTCCCGACCGAACAGGTGAACGTGCGCGAAGGCGCGCTGTTCGCCGAGCCGTTCACGTCCATGAACCCCTTCCACTGCGTGCCGTTCATGGCACTCGATGACGGCACGGTAATCGCCGAGTCCATGTCGATCTGCAGCTATCTGGAAGAGCTGCACCCGGAACCGCCGCTGTTCGGACGCACGCCGGCCGAGCGCGCCGTCATCGACATGTGGATGCGCCGCTTCGAGCTGGACGCCTTCATCCCGCTCCTGCACGCGCTGCGCAACCATCTGCCGAACTTCGCCGGCAGGGTCGTGCCGGGCACACGCTCGGACCTGCCGCAGTCGGAGGCCATGGTCAGCCGGGGCAAGGAGATGGCCGGAGTGCTCTTCGACCGCGCCGAGCCGCATATGGCGCAGAACGAATTCGTCGCCGGGCCGGACTTCAGCGTGGCCGACATCACCGGCTTCTTCACGCTCCGCATGGCCTATGCGCTGGAAATGGATATCGGCGCGTCCTGGCCCGCCACCCATGCCTGGTTCCAGAAGGTGTCGGCGCGCCCGGCCTTCCAGCTCTAGGCCGCCGGGCATGAGCAAGCCTGTCTGCCTCGTCACCGGCGTCGGGCCCGAAGGCGGCACTGGCGCCGAGACCGCCAAACGCTTCAGCGAAGGCGGCTACCAAGTCGCCATGCTGGCCCGCAATGCGGACAATCTGGCTGCGCTCGCCGGCAAGTATGAGGACACGCGCGCCTACAGCTGCGACGTGGCCGACCTCGACGCCCTGGTCGGGACCGTCGCCCGCGTGAAAGCGGAGATGGGCGCACCCCGGGTCGTGGTCCACAACGCGCTCCGTTCCACCCGGGGCGGCATCCTGGAGCTGGACCCGGACGATCTGGAACGGAACTTCCGCGTCAACACCACGGCGCTGCTCTACCTCGCCCGCGAGACGATCCCGGCGATGCTGGAGGCCGGCGAGGGCGCGATCATGGTGACCGGCAACACCTCGGCCACAAGGGGCGGCAAGAATTTCGGCTTCTTCGCCTCGACCAAGGCGGCGCAGCGGATCCTGGCGGAGTCCATCGCGCGCGAGTTCGGCCCGCAGGGCATCCATGTCGCCTATTTCATCATCGACGCCGCCATCGACACGCCGCGCACCCGCGAGGAGCTGGCCCCCGGAAAGCCGGACGACTTCTTCGCGAAACCCCCGGCGATAGCGGAGGAGCTGTACCGCGTCGCGCATCAGGACCGCTCGGCCTGGTCCTTCCGTGTGGAACTCCGCCCCTTCGGCGAAACCTGGTAGGTCAGGGCTTTCGAAACGGCGGTCACCCCGGCGGGAGCCGCAGGGAGATTCTGCCGGCGAGCCAGTCGTCGGTGATGTCGTCGGCCGGAACGCCCGCCGCGTCGGCCGCCGACATCCTTTTCCTCTGGAGCCACGCCTTCACCAGCGCATAGCCGAGGGAATATCCCGCGCTGCGAGGCCAGTCGGGATCGCCCCTTCTGCCGAACATCCAGGCGTCGTGGTCGTAATCCGGGTAATCCGGCGCTGACAAGAGCGGACGGGCGCGCTCCGCCATTTTCTTCATGGTCTCGCGGTCGAGAGACACGGCGTAGAAGGGCGTCGGCGCGCCGGCTTCTTCCTCGAAGCACTGGGCAAGACCCTCGCTGACGAAACGCCCGCCCAGAGTGTAGGTCTCGACGCCGGTTCGAAGCCGCGCCACATGGTGCAGCTCATGGGCGAGCGTGCCGAGAATCCTCTCGGAGCGCTCAGGATCGTACAAGCGTGGCGAACCGGGTTCGAAGGTAATCGTGATTCGGCCGGGACTGTTCGCGTAGCCGCAGAGCCCCCACTCCCGAAGCACCCATGCTTCGGGCGCTGCGACGATATCGAGGCGGTCCAGCGGGATAAGTTGTGTGACCCGCCGCCCGGCTGCCTCGAGTTCGCGCATGATGTCCTGCCAGAGCCCAGCCGGGATTTCGTCCATGGCGTCCAGCAGGCGGAATCGGATTGTCATGGCTCTCCCGGTCGGTGGCGTTCCGGATGATCGGGAAGACTTGCGAACGCCACTCTCCCGAGTGACTACTGGCGGAAGGCCACGAGCGAAAATGCCAATTTCGGAAACTGGCATGACGTGTCGGCATAGGCCGAACCGGCCGGGGATGGGCCCCGGATCGAAGTCCGGGGCGACGAGGGGGCCGCGGCCGGCGGCAGCCCGGCGAAAGGCAGCCGGTCCGGCAGGAGCGAGTCGCGCTCCTAGCCCGCATTTCTCACCAGGGTCATGGTCTGCCGGCCCGACAGCGCCGCCCTTCGGGTCGCGCCCAGGCGTCCGCCCGCGGCGGCGTAAACGCCGCCATCCAAACAAACTGCCGCGTTGCGCGCGGCGTCGCGGGCCTCAACCGTAGGCACCGCTACGCTTTTCGGCCCGCTCCTTGTGGAGCGACCGCCTGGACAGCGACGCAGGCCGTGACCCTGGTGAGAAATGCGGGCTACGCCGCGAGCGGCCCCCGGATGAGGGCGCCCGGGATGGCGCCGGTGCTCTCGCCGTTCTCCAGCGTGACCTCGCCATTGACGATGGTGGCGTCGATGCCCTCGGCCTTCTGCACCAGCCTGCGGGCGCCGCCGGGCAGGTCGTATTCCACCGTCGGCAGGCGCGGTCTGACCGCCGCCTCGTCGAACACCACGATGTCGGCGGCCATTCCGGCCCGCAACAGGCCGCGGTCGGCGATGTTCCAGGCGGACGCATTCTCGAAAGTGAGCTTGCGGACCGCCTCTTCGAGCGTGAAGGCCTGCCTGTTGCGGACCCAGTAGCTCAGCATATGGGTCTGCAGTGAGGAGCCCATTTCCTGGGCGACATGGGCGCCGGAATCGGAGAAGGTCGCCAAGGTGCGGGGATGGCGGAGCAGGCCCAGCACGTCGTCGGGCTCGTTGTTCAACAGGGGCTGCACGAAGACCAGATCCTCGTTTTCCAGCATGAGGTCCATCATCGCCTCGACCGGGTTGCAGGATCGCTCGCGCGCGATCTCCTCGATGCTCGGTTCGTCCCAGTTGACGTCGAACATCGGAAAGAGGTTGGCGTAGTCCGGCTTGCGCGGATCGGTGGTGGCCGCGCCGCCGCCCTGTAACTCGGTGCCCCTGGGCTTCATGGAGGCCTCTTCGGCGACCAGCCGGGCGCGCAGCTCGGGGTCGCGGAATCCGGCCTTCTGCTCCTCGATGGAGCGCTGGCGAAGGGTCTTCCAGCTCGGCAGTCCGTCGAAGGGCAGATAGGCCTTGAGCGTGAAGATGGCGTTGATCGAGCGCGTCGTCCCCTGGCCGTAGGCTCGGCCGCCGCCTTCCGAGACCCGGTCCATCCAGTCCATCTGGTATTGCCAGTGGTTGGGCCGGTCGCCCTGCTTCAACGCGACGGCGCCGAACATGACGGGCCGGCCCGTGTCCATCGAAACCCGGCCCAACTCCTCGAGGAAGGCCCGTTGGGCAGCGCCGCTGGCGACATCGGGGCCGAGCTGAAGGATGCCCGTATTCAGCCGGCCCATGACGGCCGCGAGGTGCGCGAGCTCGCGCCAGTCCGCAACCCGGCTCGCCACCGGCCCGCCACCGGGGCGGGTGTGGGTGACCGACCGCGAGGTCGAGAGCCCGACCGCGCCTGCCCGCATCGCCTCCTCGACGATCCCGGCCATGGCCTCAAGGTCGTCGTC
Organism: Alphaproteobacteria bacterium bin95; assembly: GCA_002238885.1. Lineage (GTDB taxonomy): Bacteria > Pseudomonadota > Alphaproteobacteria > Bin95 > Bin95 > Bin95. Next base: position 4,052 of record MPNF01000024.1, read on the forward strand.
GGTCGCGAGCTCGTCGAGCGCGCGTTCGCCCATCGCATACATGCGCAGCGCCGAATGGCCGATATAGGAGGCGTAGTTGATGGCTTTCGGCAGTGCGTCCACCGTCGCCAGATATTCCGGGAAGGTCTCCCAGGTCCAGTCGATGCCGGCCATCATGGCGTCCTTGGGAATGTCCTCGACCGCTTCCAGGCACTCGGCGTACCACTCCCGCTCCTCGGGCTTGCAGGGGGCGAGCGCGAAGCCGCAATTCCCCATGACGACGCTGGTGACGCCGTGCCAGCAGGAGCAGCTGCCGAGCGAATCCCAAGCCACCTGCGCGTCCATGTGGGTGTGCCCGTCGATGAAGCCCGGAGAGACGATCCGGCCCTCGGCGTCGATCTTCCGCTCCGCCGGCGCCCTTATCCTGCCGATCTCCGCGATGCGGCCGTCCTTGACGCCGACATCGGCCCGGTAACGCGCCATGCCGGAGCCATCCACCACCGTGCCGTCGGCGATAACCAGATCGAATGCCATATCCCGTTCCCTTTCAGGCCTGCTGAGGCGGAGAGGCAGAAACAGGCGCACCGCCCAGCCGTTCGCAGTTTTGCACCCGCACGCGGGAAAGGACAGCCGGGGGGCGAGGCAAGCCGCCGTCCCCGGCGCAGCGCCATACCCCGCGCCCGGACACTACCGAAGCAGCGGCACGGCGGGGATGGCGCGGCCTGCGGCCACGGCGGCTGCATCTGCAAGCAATCTGCGGTCCTCTTCGCCGAGCGTGTCGAGGTCGCCGTCCCCGAACCAGCAGAGCGCGCGCACCGATTCCATCGGCGGGTAGCCGGGCCCGTATAGCGCTCGGGCCGCGCCGAGGCCTCGTTCGAGCCCGAGGCCCGACCGGAGCAGCGCCGCGATGTCCGCATAGACCCTGGCGGCCGCCCGCTGCAGGATGGTCTTGAGCTTCGTCGCCAGCAGGTCCAGAGCGGAGGCGACCGGCAGGCCGTTCTCCGGCGCCGTGTCGGGCAATCCGACCCTTCCGTTGTCGATGCCGCCGAAGAAGGACAGCAACACGCCTCCCGCCGTCCTGACGATGAAGCTGTCGCCATCCTCGCGCAGCGCCGGCCTGCCGGCGATGAAGGGGCAGGCCTGGCGCAGCGCATCGCTGTCGAGCGGCGTGGCGCCGAAGAGGTCGAAATCCTCCGATACCCGGTGCCCGAGTCTGAGCGCGATGGCGGTCCCCCCGTAAAGGGTGAAGCCGAAGCTGGCGACGGGCGCAAGCGCAGGCCAGAGCGCGGCCTGCGCCGGGGGCAGGGTGCCGGTGCGGGGCAAGACGCGGCTCACGCCCCGCGCTCCGGGGGGGCGGGCGGCAGCCTGCGGCGGACGGGGCGGAGGCCGGCGTCGATGCCGAGCGCCGCCTGCCAGAAGGCCCAGCTCCGCGCGCGGAACCAGCCGGGCTCGGCGCGGCGCAGCACCCCTCGGAGGCGCTCCTCGCCGAAGGCCGCCCTCATGGCGCGGCAATCTTCGAATGTGCCGATATCCATGACCTGCGCCAGCACTCGGTCGGGATAGCGGGCGGCGTCCTCCGGCGTCTTCCACCAGATATAGCGTTCCGCCATTTGCAGCAGGACGGGCCGGTTGGTGTCTCCGCCCGCCACCGGCGAAGCGGCGTCGGACATGGCAGCGCGCCTCCCGGCGCTACTGGTTCATCGCCTGGAAGAAGTCGTCGTTGTTCTTGGTTTCGCGGAGCTTTGTGGTCAGGAACTCCATGGCGTCCTGGGTGCCCATCGGCATCAGCACGCGGCGCAGCATCCACATCTTCGCGAGGGCGCCCCGGTCCACCAGCAGCTCTTCCTTGCGGGTGCCCGACTTGCCGATGTCGATCGCCGGCCAGACGCGCCGGTCGGACAGCTTCCGGTCCAGCACGATCTCGGAGTTGCCGGTGCCCTTGAACTCCTCGAAGATCACCTCGTCCATGCGCGAGCCGGTCTCGACCAGGGCGGTGGCGATGATCGAGAGCGAGCCGCCCTCCTCGATATTGCGCGCCGCGCCGAAGAAGCGCTTCGGGCGCTGCAGCGCATTCGCGTCCACGCCGCCGGTCAGCACCTTGCCGGAAGACGGCACGACCGTGTTGTAGGCGCGCGCCAGCCGGGTGATCGAATCCAGCAGGATCACAACGTCGTGCTTGTATTCGACGAGGCGCTTGGCCTTCTCCAGCACCATTTCCGTCACCTGGACATGGCGGGTCGCGGGCTCGTCGAAGGTGGAGGAAATGACCTCACCGCGCACCGAGCGCTGCATGTCCGTCACCTCCTCCGGACGCTCGTCGATGAGCAGCACGATCAGGTAGACTTCGGGGTGGTTGTGCGAGATCGCATGGGCCACGTTCTGCAGCATCATGGTCTTGCCGGTACGGGGCTGCGCCACGATGAGCGCGCGCTGGCCCTTGCCGAGCGGCGCGACCAGCTCCACGACGCGGGTGGTGTAGTCCTTGGTCTGGTCCTTGCCCTCGCGCTGGTCGATTTCCAGATGCAGCCGCTCGTCGGGATAGAGCGGCGTCAGATTGTCGAAATTGATACGGTGGCGGACGGCCTCCGGGTCGGCGAAATTGGCGAGGTTGACCTTGGTGAGCGCGAAATAGCGCTCGCCCGACTTGGGGGCGCGGATTTCTCCTTCCACCGTATCGCCGGTGCGCAGGCCGAAGCGGCGCAGCAATTGCGGCGAGACATAGATGTCGTCCGGGCCGGGAAGGTAGTTGGCCTCCGGCGAGCGCAGGAAGCCGAACCCGTCCGCCAGCACTTCCAGCACGCCGCGGCCGACTATGGCCACATTATCCTCGGCCAGGTTCTTCAGGATCGCGAACATCATGTCCTGCTTGCGCAGGGTGGAGGCGTTCTCGACCTCCAGCTCATCGGCCAGCGCGAGCAGTTCGGCCGCCGATTTTTCCTTTATTTCCTGAAGATGCGCGACCTTCTCGGGCGCCGCGATATCGTCGAGCATGGCCTCGGACCGTCCATCGGTTGCTGTTGAAAGCCGACTCGCCCGCAAAAGCGGAAAATTCGAACGCATGGGGAAGGGGCCGGAAATCCCGCCGGGCGGCGGGCGAGGGCTCAAGAAGTAAACACTTTAACCCAGTGCGGTGCGCGCGGCAATGCCTTGTCGGCAGTATTGCAAACGAATTCTATGGCAGTCGCCGAACCGGGCCCGGCCGGCCGAGCGCCTCGATCAGCGCACCCACCGTCCGGCCGGAGGCGGGATGGCGCCAGCCGGGCGCCAGGTCGCGGAGCGGCAGCAGCACGAAGGCGCGCTCATGGAGACGGGGATGCGGCAGTTCGGGCTTCTCGCCGGGTCCGGTGACCAGGCCGCGATAGTCGAGGAGGTCGAGATCGACCGTCCGGGAGGCATTGCGGACGCTGCGGACCCGGCCGAAACCCGCCTCGACATCGAGCAGCGCCGCCAGCAGCGCCTGCGGGGAGAGGGCGCTCTCCACCTCCGCCACGGCGTTGACATACCAGGGCTGCCCGCTCGGCGGCACCGGCGCGCTCTCGTACCAGGGCGAGCGCCTGAGCACATTTGCGCCCTGCGCTCCCAGCGCGTCCAGCGCCGCCTCGAGCGTCGCCTGCGGCGGCCCGTGCTCCGGCGACGGCAGGTTTGCCCCCAATCCGATCAGAATCATCCCCGGCGGCCCCTTGTCGCACGGCGACCTCTCGCCTAGGTTGCCATATCAGTTTAGCGGATTGTCGCGGTTTTCGGAGTTTCCCCACGCCATGCGCACCTATATGGAAGAACGTACTGCGCTGTTCATCGACGGTGCGAACCTTTACGCGGCCGCGCGCGGCCTGAACATCAATATCGACTACAAGCGAATGCTCGACTATTTCTCGAAGCGCGGGCGGCTCATCCGCGCCTTCTATTACACGGCGTTGATCGAGGACCAGGACTATTCGCCGATCCGCCCGCTGGTGGACTGGCTCGACTATAACGGCTTCACCATGGTCACCAAGCCGGCCCGCGAGTTCACCGACGCCATGGGCCGCCGCAAAATCAAAGGAAACATGGATATAGAGCTCGCCGTCGATGCCATGGAGATGGCCGACAATCTGGAGCATATCGTGCTGTTCTCGGGCGATGGCGACTTCCGCCGTCTCGTGGAGGCGCTGCAGCGCCGCGGTGTGCGCGTCACCGTCGTCAGCACGATGAAGAGCCAGCCGCCCATGGTGTCCGACGACCTGCGCCGGCAGGCGGATTTCTTCATGGACCTGCTCGATCTGGCGCCGTCGATTATGCGCGACCAGGACGAGCGGGAAGCCGCCCAGGCGCGCCGCGCGCAGCGGGAGAACCTGCGCTTCGAGGAGGCTCAGGACGGCGTCGAAGAGCAGTATGGAGCCTGATCCGGACTGTCCCTTCTGTCCGCGCCTCCGGGCATTCCGCCATCATTGGCGTGAAGCGGAGCCCGACTGGTTCAATGCCCCTGTGCCGGGCTTCGGGCCGCGCGGCGCGAAGGTACTGATCGTCGGCCTCGCGCCCGGTCTGCGCGGCGCCAATCGCACCGGTAGACCCTTCACCGGCGACTATGCCGGCGACCTCCTGTTCACGACTCTGCTGAAGTTTGGCCTGGCGCAGGGAAACTATGGCGGCCATGCCGAAGACGGCTTCACGCTCACCGGCTGCCGCATCGTCAATGCGGTCCGCTGTGTCCCGCCGCAAAACAAGCCCGTCGGCGCGGAAGTGGCCGCCTGCCGCCCCTTCCTTGCGGACGAACTTGAAGGTCTGCCGGAAAGCGGCGCGGTGCTGGCGCTCGGGCGCGTCGCCCACGATGCCGTGCTTGCCGCGCTGGGCGAGCGGCGCGCTGCCCGGCCGTTCGGCCACGGGGCGTTGCACCGGCTCGGCTGCGGCCGCCTGCTCGCCGACAGCTACCATTGCTCGCGCTACAACACCAATACCGGGCGGCTGACCCCGGCCATGTTCGAGGCCGCCGTCGGGGGCATGCTGGAAGCGGTCGGCTAAAGCATTTCGGCTTCGGGGTCGTGCGCCTTGAAGCGGCGCCGGGCGGCTTTGGGAGAGGCGTTGGCGTAGCAGTAGAGGCAGCCGTGCGGGCAGGTGTCGTAGGCGCCTATGTCCCGGCTGGCGGCGCAAGCGCAGCCGGGCCGGTTGCCCCGCTCCGGACGGGCGCCGAGGCCGAGGCGGTCCGGATCGATGCAGCGCGCCGGTTCGGCTGCGCCGGCGGTCAGCTCCGGCTGTGCGCAGACGGTGAGGCGGAGGGGCGAAACGGCATCCGCCAGCGCTTCGACCAGCCGGATGCGGCGATCCAGTTCCGGGTCCTCCCAGGCGAAGCCGGCCGCTGCCAGGTTGCGCCGCGTCTTGCGGTAGAAGGAAGCGAAGGAGATGACGCATTCGTCGGTTGCGTCCCGAAGCGATTCCGCTAGCCGTCCGGCGGCCTCCACATGGCCATGTGTCGGCGACAGGATCGGGTCGTAACGCCAGACCACGCATCGGGGGCCGAAGCGCGCGGCGAGGGCATGCGCGGCTTCGACGGCGCGTTCGGGCGGAGGCACCGAAGGCTCGAGCCGGCGTCCGTAGCCGGTAATCGTCAACTGGACGGCGAAAGGCCGCTCGAGCCCTGCCAGCACAGGCATGAAGGGCGAGGCATTGCGGGTCCAGAAGACATAGCCGGCGACGGCTTCCGGCGTGAGGTCCACCCGGTAGGTCGCGCCGGACCATGGGTTGCGCACCAGTGCATAGCCGGCGGCGAGGCGACGGGAAAACCAGTCGCCGTAAAAGGCCGGGATGTCCGTGCGGTAGCTTGCAGAAACGACGGTGCCGGTCATCTTTCCGCCCGAGTTGCTTTTTTTGCCGCACCTCGCGAGGGGCCGCCGGGTCTTGTAGCGCTAACAACGCGTTCATATATACCCGCGCAACGGAGGTCGGGCGCTTGCCCGATTTTTTCAGTGTCATGGTAGGGAGCCGGGACAGGCGCTGCGCCTGCGGGCGGTCCGGGCTTGCCGCACGGGGTAGGGGTGAACCGCATGAGCAAGGTTATCGGAATCGATCTCGGCACGACCAATTCCTGCGTCGCCGTGATGGATGGCAGCGAACCCAGGGTGATCGAGAACGCCGAGGGCGCGCGCACCACGCCCTCCATGGTGGCGATAACCGGAGACGGCGAGCGTCTGGTCGGCCAGCCGGCCAAGCGCCAGGCGGTGACCAACCCGACCAACACGCTGTTCGGCATCAAGCGCCTGATCGGCCGCACGGACCAGGACCCGGTGATCCAGAGCGAAAAGAAGGTTTTGCCCTTCGCGCTGGTCAGGGCCGACAATGGCGACTCCTGGGTGAGGGCAGGCAACGAGAACTACGCGCCGAGCCAGATCAGCGCCTTCATCCTCCAGAAAATGAAAGAGACGGCCGAGGCATTTCTCGGCGAGACGGTGACCGATGCGGTCATTACCGTGCCGGCCTATTTCAACGATTCCCAGCGCCAGGCGACCAAGGACGCCGGGCGCATTGCCGGCCTCGAAGTGCTGCGCATCGTCAATGAGCCGACCGCGGCGGCGCTCGCCTACGGCCTCGACAAGAAGGAGGGCGGCGTTATCGCTGTCTACGACCTCGGCGGCGGCACGTTCGATGTCTCCGTGCTGGAGATCGGCGACGGCGTGTTCGAGGTCAAGTCCACCAATGGCGACACCCATCTCGGCGGCGAGGACTTCGACCACCGCATTATCGGTTATCTGGCCGACGAGTTCCGCAAGGAGCAGGGGATCGACCTGCGTGGCGACAAGCTGGCGCTGCAGCGCCTCAAGGAGGCGGCCGAAAAGGCGAAGATCGAGCTGAGTTCGACCGCCCAGACCGAGATCAACCTGCCGTTCATCACGGCCGACCAGTCCGGGCCGAAGCACCTCAACATCAAGCTCTCCCGGGCCAAGCTGGAGGCGCTCGTCGAAGACCTGGTACAGCGCACCGTCGGCCCCTGCCAGCAGGCGCTGAAGGATGCCGGCCTGCGCGCCTCCGACATCTCCGAGGTGGTGCTGGTCGGCGGCATGACGCGGATGCCGAAGGTGATCGAGACGGTGAAGACTTTCTTCGGCCGGGAGCCGCATCGCGGCGTCAACCCGGACGAGGTGGTGGCGCTCGGCGCGGCGATCCAGGCCGGCGTGCTGAGGGGCGACGTGAAGGACGTGCTGCTGCTCGACGTGACGCCGCTGTCGCTCGGCATCGAGACGCTGGGCGGCGTGTTCACCCGCCTGATCGACCGCAACACCACGATCCCGACCAAGAAGAGCCAGACCTTCTCGACTGCCGAAGACAGCCAGAACGCGGTGACCATCCGCGTCTCCCAGGGCGAGCGCGAGATGGCGGCGGACAACAAGCTACTCGGCCAGTTCGACCTTGTGGGCATCCCGGCCGCGCCGCGCGGCGTGCCGCAGATCGAGGTCGCCTTCGACATCGACGCCAACGGCATCGTCAATGTATCCGCCAAGGACAAGGCGACCGGCAAGGAGCAGGCGATCCGGATCGAGGCCTCCAGCGGCCTCTCGGACGCCGAGATCGACCGGATGGTGCAGGAAGCCGAGGCGAACGCCGAGGAGGACCGTCAACGCCGCGAGCTCGCCGAGGCGCGCAACCAGGCCGAAAGCCTGATCCACACCACCGAGCGGCAACTCGAAGAGCATGGCGACAAGATCGGCGCCGAAGACAAGACGGAGATCGAAGCGGCGGTTCAGGCAGTCAAGGACGTCAAGGACGACGAGGACGTGGCCGCGATCCAGGAGAAGACCGCGGCGCTCGCCGCCGCCGCCATGAAGCTCGGTGAAGCCATGTATGCCGCGCAGCAGGACGAAGCAGGCGATGGTCCGGGTGCGGACGCCGGCGGTGGCAGCGACGACGGGGTGGTCGATGCCGATTTCGAGGAAGTGGACGACACCGACGAACAGCAGAAACGCTCCGCCTGATCCGGCCCGGCAGCGGCTCCGATGGCCGGACGCGACTTCTACGAGGTTCTGGACGCACCCCGGACGGCGAGTGCGGATGACCTGAAGCGCTCCTATCGCAGGCTGGCAAAGGAGTACCATCCGGACCGCAATCCGGGGGACGCCGCCGCCGAGGCGCGCTTCAAGGAAGTCAACGAAGCCTACGACGTTCTGAAGGACCCGGAGCAGCGCCAGGTTTACGACCGGCTGGGCCATGAGGCCTTCACGCAGCGCACCCAGGGCGGCGGCGCCAGCCCCGGGTTCGATTTCGGCTTCGGCTCCAGTTTCGGCGACATTTTCGACGAGATGTTCGGCGATCTGGCCGGCCGGCGTCGCGGACGCGGCGGTCGGCGCCAGGGCGCCGACATGCGCTACAACATGCGCATCTCGCTGGAGGAAGCCTTCAAGGGCAAGCAGGCGACGATCGAGGTGCCGGGCACGGCGTCCTGCGACTCCTGTTCCGGCACCGGTTCCGCCGGCGGTGCGCCGCCCGTTACCTGTTCGACCTGCAACGGCGCCGGCCGGATAAGGGCGAGCCAGGGCTTCTTCACCGTGGAGCGCGCATGCGCGGCCTGCCAGGGGTCGGGAGAGACGGTGCGCGACCCCTGCCGGACCTGTTCCGGCCGGGGCCGGGTGCAGCGGAGCCGTACGCTCACGGTCACCATCCCGGCAGGCGTCGAGGCGGGCAACCGTATCCGCCTTGCCGGCGAGGGGGATGCCGGCGAACGCGGCGGCCCGCCGGGCGACCTCTATATCTTCCTCGATGTCGAGGATCACCCGATGTTCGACCGGGACGGGCCGCATATCCATTGCGAGGTCCCCGTGTCGATGACGGCGGCGGCGCTGGGCGGGACGGCTGAGGTGCCGACCGTCGAGGGCAGGCGCGCGCGCATCGACCTGCCGCCCGGCACCCAGTCCGGCAATCGCTTCAGGCTGCGCGGCAAGGGCATGACGGTGCTGAATACCCGCCAGCGCGGCGACATGCTGGTGACGGTCAGGGTCGAGACCCCGGTCAACCTCTCGCGCCGCCAGGCGGAGCTGCTGCGCGAGTTCGAGAAGGAAGGCGGCGGCCAGAACCGCACCCCCGAAACCGAAGGCTTCTTCTCCCGCGTCCGCGAACTCTGGGATGACCTGACGGAGTAAGCCCGCAGGCAGTCCCGTGCTATCCGCCCGCCGTCGTATCCATCCGCCCTTCGTTCGCCTCTTCGGCGCGCTGGCGGCCGGGGCGGGTGTGGAGGCGGGCGTCGTAGTCCTGGAGGATTTGCGGCACGGCGACGGCGCGGCGGCCGGCCCAGCCGAGGCAGGAGCCCAGCATGATGTCGGCGACGGAGAAGGTCTCGCCTAGCAGCCAGGGGCGGCCGTCGGCGAGCGCCGCTTCGGCCTTCGCCGCCTGTTTCAGCCAGTATTCGCGCGCGCCGGACACCGCGACCGGCGCCTCTCCGTAGATCTCCGGAAGGTCTCCGTGGCGGCGAATGACGTAGAGCGAGGTCGCATCGAGCTCCATCGCCACATAGAAGCACCATTCGAGCACGCGGGCCCGCTCGGCTTCCGGCCAGAGATCGACCCGGTCGCGGAAGCGCGCCGCCAGCTCCAGCGCGATGGCGCCGGATTCCGTGTAGCGCACGCCGTCGATCTCCAGCGTCGGGATCTTGTGCAGCAGGTTGACGGCGCGGTAGGCGGGCGCCGTCTGCTCCGGCGTGCGCGTGCGGAGCGGCGTCGTCCCGTATGTCAGGCCGAGTTCCTGCAGGGTCCAGTGGACGCGAAGCGCGCGGGTGGAGACGATGCCCCAGACATGGATGGCGGTCATGCGAGCGCCCTTTCGAGAATGCGTGCGGGATGTTGCGCTGTTCTGCCGGCGCCGTCGGCGATCTGGTGGCGGCAACTGGTGCCGTCCGCGGCGATGAGCGCGTCTTTGCCGGCCGCGCGCACGGCCGGCAGCAGGGAGGCTTCGGCCATCTTCATCGAAACCTCGTAATGCTCGGCCTCGTAGCCGAAGCTGCCGGCCATGCCGCAGCAGGAGCTCTCGACAAGCTCCGGCTTAAGCCCGGGCACCATCGAGAGCGCGGCCATCAGCGCCGCCGGGCCGTCGAAGCTCTTTCGGTGGCAATGGGCGTGGACGACCGCGCGCTCTTCCGGCAGCGGCCCGAGCCGTTGCGCCAGCCGCTCCGCCGCCTCGCCTTCCGAAACCAGGCTCTCCAGCATGACGGTGCTTTCCCCGACGCGGGCGCTCTCCGG
>MPNF01000025.1 GCA_002238885.1 Alphaproteobacteria bacterium bin95
ATCGGCGGCGACTCGGCCGGCGGCGGCCTGACCGTCGCCACGCTGGTCAAGGCGCGCGATGACGGGCTCGCCATGCCGGCCGGTGGCCTTTGCATCTCTCCCTGGACGGACATGACGCTGGAGGCCGGCTCCTACGCGACCAAGGCCGACTCGGACCCGATGGTGAAGCAGAACCAGATCGAACGCTGGACCGGCGTCTATCTCGGCGCCGATACGGATCGTCGCCACCCTTGGGCTTCGCCGCTCTATGCCGATCTCGAGGGCCTGCCGCCGCTGCTCGTGCAGGTCGGCAGCGAGGAAGTGCTGCTGGACGATTCGGTTTCGCTGGCGGAGGCGGCCCGGCGCGCGGGCGTCGAGGTGCGTCTCTCCGTGGCGGACGAGATGATCCATGTCTGGCACTGGTTCGACCGCCTGCTCGACCGCGCGAAAGACGGTATCGATGAAGCGACGGCGTTCATTCGGGCCCGTACCGGCCCCTCGTGATCTCCCATGAAATTCGGCTACTTCACCCTTTCCGACAACCGCTATCCCGGCAATACGCGCTCGGCTGAGACGCTCATCCGGGAAATATTCGAACAGGCGCTCCACGCCGAAGCCGTGGGCCTCGATTCCGCCTGGATCGGCGAGCACCACTTCAATCTGCTGGGCGTCAACGCCTCCCCCCACATGCTGCTGGCGCAGCTTGCCGGCGCCACCTCGCGCATCCGGCTCGCGCCTGCGGTCGTTCTGCTGCCGGTCCACCATCCCTTGCAGGTGGCGGAAGACTGGGCGACGCTCGACCTGCTCTCCGGCGGCCGGGTCGATTTCGCCGCCGGGCGCGGCTACGACCGGCTTGAATACGGCCCCTTCGGCGCCCCGTTCGAGGACTCGGCCGAGGCGTTCGCCGAAGGGCTCGACATCGTCTGGCGCGCCTGGACCGAAACCGGCCCGTTCTCCCATGACGGACGTTTCTGGCGCTTCGAGAATGTGGACGTACGCCCGAAGCCGGCGCAACGCCCGCTGAGGCCGCATGTGGCCTGTTTCTCCCGCCCCAGCATGGAACTGGCCGCGCGGCGTGACTGGCATGTCGTCTATGCGCCCTTCGCCGCCGCCATGGTTTACGGCTCGCTCGCGGAGGCGGTCGAAATCTATCGCCGGACCTGCGAAGACGAACATGCCCGCCAGCCGCGCCGGGCAGTCTGCTCCTATTTCATCCATATCGCCGACACGCCCGAGGAGGACCTGCGCGGCCGCGAGGCGCTGGTGCGCTATTTCCAGGATGCGCTGGTGGCGGCCTTCCCCGGCGACCCGGCGACCGCGCCGCCGAGCTACCGCTATTTCGTCGAGATCTGCCGCCTGCTGCGCGAGATGTCGCCCGACAAGCTCACCAACCGTTCGGTGCTGATCGGGCCTCCGTCGCAGATTATCGACGACCTCAAGCTGGTGGAGGCGGCCGGCATCGACGAGGTCGTGCTCTATTTCAACTACGGCCTGAAGCCGCATGGCGAGGTCAAGGACCAGATGTCGCGCTTCACAGCAGAAATCGCGCCCCACTTCCGATAGGCCGGGACAGGGGCGGCTTTCGGGAAAGGCAACGCCAATGCGCGATCCCCGATACGACATCCTGTTCGAGCCTGTCCGCATCGGGCCGGTAACCGCCCCGAACCGTTTCTACCAGGTGCCGCACTGCACCGGCATGGGGCATCGCTACCCGCAATCCGAAGCCGCGCTCCGCGGCATCAAGGCAGAGGGAGGCTGGGGCGTCGTCTCCACCCAGGAGACGGAAATCCATCCCACTTCCGACGTCTCGCCCTCCAACCAGGCGCGGCTATGGGACGAGGCCGGCGTGTCGGCCTTGAGGCTGACCGTGGACGCCATCCACGCCCATGGGAGCCTTGCTGCTGTCGAACTCGTCCATAACGGGCTGCATTCCAACAATCGCTACAGCCGAGTTGCGCCAATAGCGCCGTCCGCCGTCGTCGTGGACAGCGATGACCCCTTGCAGGCGCGCGCCATGGACAAGGCCGACATCGCCGACTTCCGCCGCTGGCACCGGGAGGCGGCGCTGCTGGCAAGGGATATCGGCTTCGACATCGCCTATGTCTATGCCGGCCACGATCTGACGCTCCTCCAGCACTTCCTGGTGAAGCGCTACAACCATCGCACCGACGAATATGGCGGCTCGTTCGAGAACCGGTTGCGCCTCTTTCGGGAGGTTCTCGCTGACACGAAAGAAGCTGTTGGCGACAAATGCGGGATCGCAGTCCGGCTGGCCGTCGACGAACTGTTGGGAGGCGATGGCATAAGGCATGACGGCGAAGGCCGCGACATCGTGGCGGCTCTCGCCGAAGAACCCGATCTCTGGGACGTCAACCTGGCCGACTGGGCCAACGACAGCCAGACATCGCGATTTTCGGAGGAAGGGTTTCAGGAGCCGTACATAAGCTTCGTGAAATCCATGACGAGTAAACCCGTTGTCGGCGTGGGCCGTTATACATCGCCCGACACCATGGCGCGCGTCGTCGGAAACGGCGTGCTGGACTTCATCGGCGCCGCGCGGCCCTCGATTGCCGACCCGTTCCTTCCGAACAAGATTCGCGACGGGCGCATCGACGACATCCGCGAGTGCATCGGCTGCAATATCTGCGTTGCGGGAGACCGGACGAGGGTCCCGATACGCTGCACGCAAAACCCCACAATGGGCGAGGAATGGCGGCGCGGCTGGCACCCGGAAACCATTCCCCCGCTTGAGGACAAGGGGCCGTACCTGGTCGTGGGCGGGGGTCCGGCCGGTCTGGAGGCAGGGCTCGCGCTCGCCCGGCGCGGCGCGGAGGTCGTGCTTGCCGAGGCGGGAACGGAATGGGGCGGGCGGGTGTCGCGCGAGAGCCGGCTTCCCGGCCTCGCGGCCTGGGCCCGGGTGCGGGACTGGCGCCTCGGGCAGCTTCAACAAATGCCGAACGTGCGGATGTATCTCGAAAGCCCGCTCACCGCAGCCGACATCCTCGAACACGGGAGCCCCCATGCCGTTCTCGCGACCGGAGCCGCCTGGCGGGCGGACGGGGTCGGCCGGGAGCACCGTACGCCCCTGCCCTTCCTAGCCGGCAAGCCGGTCCTGACCCCGGACGACCTGACGACGCGCGGTGTCGATGCGATAGCCGCGCCGGGCCCCGTCGTCATCTTCGACGATGACAGGTTCTACATGGCGAGCGTTCTGGCCGAGCTTGTGGCGCAAGCCGGGCGCGAGACGGTCTTCGTGACGCCCGCCCCCATCGTGGCCCCCTGGTCCGAGAACACGCTGGAACAGGACCGCATCCAGAAGCGGCTGATCGAACTTGGGGTCGAGATCGTTCCGCTGCACGGGCTTGCCGGGCTGTCGGAGAACCGGCTCCGGGTCGAATGCGTGTATTCCGGCAGGGTGCAGGAGATCGATTGCGGGACGCCGGTCGCCGTCACCTCGCGCCTGCCCAACGACGGGCTATGGGAAGACCTGAGCGCGCGCAAGGAGGGCTGGCGAGAGGCCGGCCTCCGGTCGGTAACGCGGATCGGCGACTGCCTCGCGCCGGGCCTCATCGCGGCGGCCTGCTATTCGGGGCATGAATACGCCCGATCCGCCGGGGCCGGCGCTCATCCCTGAAACCCGATTTCGTCGAGAAACTCCAGCATCGCCCGGCGGCATCGGTTCGGTGCCTCGATCTGGTGCAGATGGGAGGTCTCCGGAACGAAGTCGTAGTCCACATGAACAAGGTCCTCCATCCCCTCGCCTGGAAGGTAGGTTCCGGTAATCGTCGGGTCCGCGGAGATCGCCTTTACCGGGCAGGGCGCGTCCCTCGCCTCCGTTCTGCTCGACCAGGAATAGTATTCCTCGAACATCTGCGCTTCGTATTCCGGCGGGCACCGGAGCTCGACGCCGCCCTCCAGGCAGGGCCTCAGCGTCGTACGTGCGATCAGGTCGAAATCCTCCGGTCGAAGCCGGTTGAACACGGGCATCCGGGCCAGCCGGCGCGCGAAACTCTCATAGGTCGGGTAACGGCTTCGCCGTTTTCGCGCGATCCGGGCGAGATAGGACCCCACCGTCTCGCCATCCTTGCGTGTCTGCCCCCGCGGAACGAGTGGAAGGTCGAACGCCACGATTGCGCGGAAGGCGACCGATCCGTCGATGGCCTGCCGGAGGCCGACGACGCCCGACAGCGAGTGGAACACGCCGACCGGGGGCCGGCGACCGAAAGCGTCGTCGATTGCCCCCACCACCCGCCGGCCATCGTCGATCAGGTTCGCGATCCGATGGTCCTCAAGGCGGCCCGGCCTGTTCCAGCCATGGTTACGGAGGTCGTGGACGAAGATTTCAAACCGGTCCGTCAGTCCGCCCCAGAACGGGAAATAAGCGTCCGCGGCCATACCGTTCCCGTGTGTCACCAGAAGGCGCGGCCCGCCCGGGACGCCATGCCGGCGGACGTGGACAATGCTTCCGTCCGCCGCCGGGACCTCCAGCACATCGTCCGGTTCGGGTATCTCCCAGGGTTTCTCCATCCTGCATTCTTTCCCGGTTTCCACGCAGCCGCCCGAACCCATCTTGGCGCGTCCTTCAAATCCGTTCTACGCTCGGTTGCAACCGGGTGGATCGGCGGCAGACTTGCCCTCGGACCGCCAATCACTGTGGACTTCCGGGAGGCTGACTTTGGCTCACGACAAGCGCGGTCTGGAACTGACCGCAGCCAGCGACGATGCAGCAGCCGCACTGGATGCGGCGCTGGACGACTTCCTCGCCTTCGGACGGGAGGCCGGGCCGCTGCTCAAGGCCGCCTTCGAGGCCGATGCCGAGATGCCCATGGCCCATGTTCTCAGGGGCCATTTTTTCCTGTTGATGGGCGTCGGCGCGCTGCGCCCGCGAGCGGCGAAGGCGGGCGAAACGGCGGCGGGGCTTGCAGTGACAGCGCGCGAACGCGCCCATGCCGACGCCCTCTCTCGGTGGGCCGCAGGCGACACGGCCGGCGCGGTGCGCCGCTTCGAGGACATCCTGCTCGACCATCCGCGCGACATTCAGGCCATCCGCCTCGCGCATTATCTGCATTTCTATCACGGCGCGCTCGTCCAACACCGGGACAGCACCGCGCGCGTCCTGCCGGCCTGGGACGAGAGCGTGCCCGGCTACGGCTATGTGCTGGGCATGCGCGCCTTCGGGCTGGAGGAAATGGGCGACTATGCACGGGCCGAGGATTTCGGCCGCCGGGCGGTCGCCATCGACCCCTCCGATGCGTGGTCGGTCCATTCGGTCGCCCATGTCATGGAAATGCAGGACCGCCCGCAGGAGGGTATCGCCTGGATCCGCGAGAACGAGGCGCATTGGGAAAACAAGATCCATAATTTCCGCCACCATCTGTGGTGGCACCGGGGGCTGTTCCACCTGGCGCTGGACGAGGCCGATGCGGTGCTCGACCTCTACGACAACCGCTTCAGGGCCGACAACGCCAGCGACGATGTGCTCGATATCGCGAACGCAACCTCCATGCTGCTCCGGCTGCATTTCCGCGGCGTCGATGCGGGCGGACGCTGGGAGGAACTGGCGGGCCATTCGGCCGGGCGCTTCGCCGACGGCATCTTCCCCTTCTTCGATGCCCATTACATGGCGGCGCTCGCCATGGCCGGCGACCGCGACAGCGTGCAAAGCCATCTGGACGCCATGTCCGGGCGCAGCGGGGAAGCAACCGCCGACGCCGTCTATAAGGAAGTCGGCCGGCCGCTCTGCGAGGCGATTGCGGCCTTCGGCGCCGGGGAACCGGAACGCTGCTTCGAACTGCTGGAGCCGATTCGCTACGACCTCTTCCGCTTGGGCGGCAGCCACGCCCAGCGCGATGTCTTCATGCAGCTTCTGATCGCCGCTGCCAGGCAGGCCGGGCGCGACCGCGAACTCCGGGCGCTGGTCGCCGAACGCGCCGCCCAGAAGCCCGGCGCCGTAGCGGCCTGGATGCATTAGCCCGGCGACGGAACCGCCATGTCCGACATTTCCTGCGACCGCCTGGACGGCTGCTTGCGAATTCGCCTCGCCGCCGGCGATGCCAACGCCCTGACGACGCCGGTCATTCGCGACCTTGCGAACGCTGTCGAGGAAGCCGGCCGCACCGCACGCGGCGCGATGCTTTGCGGCGGCGGCAAGTTCTTCTGCAACGGCTTCGATCTGGACTGGGGCCTCGGGCAGCCGCGCGAGGCGATGCGGGAGATGTTTCTCGAACTGGGGCGGCTCATCCTGGCCCTGCTGGAATCGCCGGTGCCGGTCGTCGGGGCGGTAAAGGGCCATGCTGTCGGTGCCGGGTTGGCCCTGTTCCTCGCCTGCGACTACCGCTACGCCGCGACGGGCCGCGTTCTCATCGGCAAGCCGGAGATATTGCTGGGCGTGCCCAACCCCTATTTCGGCGATCGACTCCTGCGCTTCGTTGCGGGGGACTTCGCCGCGTCGGACCTGATCTATACCGGCAAGCTCATCCACGCCGAGGACGGCCGCGCCCTCGGCCTCGTCCACGAGACGGGGCCGAAGGCGGAGATCGAGGACATGGCGTGGGAGAAGCTGCTCTCCCTATGCGACCTCGCGCCCGCCGCGTTCGCCGAATCGAAGCGGATGCGGCTCGGAAAGTTCTGCGCCGACCTCAGGGACCAGATGTCGGCCCGCGTCGCGCGCCAGGTCGAAATCTGGCACGGCGACGACGCGCAACGCCGCCTGCGCGCCGCCGGCGAGCGGCTCCGGCGCTGATTCGGCCGGGGGCCGAACCGGCGCCGGACAACGCCTGTCGGGACCGAAACCTAGTAGAACACCTCGGGGTTGCCGCCGAGGAGGACGTGGCCGGTGGCCTCGAAATGCTGCGGGCGCGACTGGATCTGCTGGGACAGCGTGTGGATGTCGCGAAAGCGCCGCTCGAACGCGCTGCCTGGAAAGATGGCATCGACGCCGGCGAGCCGGTAGAGGGCTGCGGCCGTTTCCACTGCGCCCTGGATCGCATGGCTGCTAGCGAGCCGGACGCGGGCGCGGGTGGGCACGTCGATACAGGCAATGTCGTGCGCGCCGTCATGCACGGCACCGACGATCTCCACCAGCCACGCCCGGGCCGAGCCGATGCGCGCGAGGCTGCGCGACACCTCCGCCTGGACTCCGGGGCTCTCAGCATGGCGCAACAGGCCGCGCGGCGTCTTCTCGCGAGCGAGTTCCATGAACGCATCGAGCATCGCATCGGCCAGGCCGAGCGCGACCCCGGCGACGCCGACCGCATAGAGGCTCTGCTGGGTAAAGGCGTACAGGGGACCGGGTTCCCGGCGCCGGGCCGGTTCCTCGCGCGTGGCGCTGAACCGCTCGGGGACGAATACATCCTCGACACGGTAGCTTTCCGATCCGGTGCCGCGCAGTCCGATGGGGTCCCAGTCATCGAGCAGTTGCGCCTGCCCGGCGGGGAACAGCAGGCTGCGAATGGCGGGGCGACCGGCGCTGTTGCGGCGCAGCGACCCGTCCGGCTCCAGCACCTGGCAATGCGCGCCCATCCAGGTGGCATGGCGGCAGCCGGAGGCGAAGCTCCACTGGCCGCCCACCCGATAGCCGTCCCCGGTGGCGCGGGCCTGGCAGGGATTGGGCGGTCCCCAGGCCATCAGGGCATCGGGACGGGCATAGATTTCTCGCGCGGCATCGAGGGGGAGAAACGCGGCGAGGAGCGCGGAGCTGTTGGCCACGAAGATATTCCAGCCGACCGAGCCGTCATGGCGCGAGAGCTCGATCAGCGTGTCGAGATAGACGCTCGGCGCGATCTCGTCGCCCCCGACCGACCGAGGCAGGAGCATGCGGGCGAGCCGGGCCCGGTGCAGGCCGTCCATGAGCGCATCGGGCAGGCGCCGGTCGCGCTCGATGGCTTCGGCGTGTGCCCGGATCGTCTCGCCAAGGGCGCGCGCCCCGGCGATGCAGGACGGCTCGTCCGGGCGGGTTTTCGGTGCGATCATGCGGCGGTGTCCGGCGGTTGTGGCGAAACTCTACCGGAAGAACCGATTGGACGGGCGCGGCAGGCCCAGGTTCTCGCGCAGCGTGGCCCCCTCATATTCTCGCCGATAGAGTCCCCGGCGCTGCAACTCGGGCACGACCCGGTCGACGAAGGCGTCCAGGCCGTCGGGCAAGTAGGGGAACATGACGTTGAAGCCGTCGCTGCCCCGGGCCTCGAGCCAGTGCTGCATCTCGTCGGCAATGGTGGCCGGAGTGCCGACCATGGCGAGCCCCGAATAGCCCCCGAGACGGCGCGCGAGCCCGCGCACGGTCAGCCCTTCGCGCTCGGCAAGCGCAATGGCGCGCTCGCGGCCGCTCTTGCTCGCATTGCTCTCGGGCACCTCCGGCAGCGGTCCGTCGGGGTCGAAGGCGGAAGCGTCGTGTCCGAGTGCAATGGACAGGCTCGCGATCGCGCTGTCGTCGTTGACCAGGCTGTCGAGATGTGCCCGTTTTTCGCGCGCCTCCTCGACGCTGTCCCCGACGACGACCAGGACCCCGGGCAGGATCTTCATGTGATCGGGATCGCGCCCGATGCGTTCCATCCGCCCCTTCACATCGGCGTAGAAGCGTTGACCCTCGGCCAGCGTACCTTGTCCGGTAAAGACCATCTCCGCGGTTTCGGCTGCGAGCTGCCGGCCGGCCTCCGATGCGCCGGCCTGCACGATGAGCGGCCAGCCCTGTACCGGGCGGGCGATGTTCAGCGGCCCGCGCACGGAGAAGAACTCGCCGCGATGGTCCAGGGTATGAAGCCGGTCGGGATCGAAGAATTGCCCCGTCTCGACATCGTGCGTGAAGGCGTCATCGGCCCAGCTGTCCCACAGGCCGGTCACCACATCGAAATACTCGCGCGCCCGGCGGTAACGCTCGGCATGCGGCATCTGCCCGGTCTGGCCGAAATTGAGCGCGGCGTCCGGGTTCGAGGTCGTGACGAGGTTCCAGCCCGCGCGCCCGTTGCTGATGTGGTCGAGCGAGGCGAACCTCCGGGCGACCGTATAGGGCGGTTCGAACGTGGTCGATGCGGTGGCGATGAGGCCGAGGCGCTCGGTGACCATCGCCAGCGCCGGCAGGAGCGTGAGCGGATCGAACGAGGTGACGGTAGCGCTGCGCTTGAGCGCATCCATCGGCATGTTGAGCACCGCAAGGTGGTCGGCCATGAAGAACGCATCGAAGCATCCGCGTTCCAGCGTCCGGGCAAACGCGACAAGGTGGCCGAGGTTGAAGTTGGCGTCGGGCACGCTGCCCGGATAGCGCCACCATGCCGTATGGATGCTCACCGGGCGCATGAACGCCCCTAACCGGAGCTGGCGGGTTGCGGTCATGGCCTCCCCCCGGGCGCCAACGGGACGGCAGGGCCCGCGCGCCCCGGACGGCCGCGGGGGCCGCCCCCTGTCCCAGAGGCTCTGGCGTCACGCAAGCGCGGATATGCGGCTGTCCGTAAGGCTACACCCGCTCCAGCACCGCCGCGATGCCCTGGCCAACGCCGATGCACATGGTGCAAAGCGCGTAGCGGGCTTCGCGTTCCTGCAGCTCCTGGGTTGCCGCGCCGGCGAGGCGCACACCGCTCATGCCGAGCGGATGGCCGAGCGCAATGGCGCCGCCATTGGGGTTCACATGCCCGGCGTCGTCGGGCAGGCCGAGATCGCGCGTGACCGAGAGCGACTGGGCGGCGAACGCCTCGTTCAGCTCGATCACGTCGATCTCGCCGAGCGAGATGCCGAGCCGGTCCAGCAGCTTGCGCGTGGCCGGCGCCGGGCCGATGCCCATGATCCTGGGCGGCACGCCCGCTGTCGCCATGCCCAGCACCCGCGCGCGCGGCGTCAGGCCATGGCGCTTCACCGCCTCCTCGCTGGCGATAATCAGCGCGCCCGCGCCGTCGTTGACACCCGAGGCGTTGCCGGCAGTCACCGTGCCGTCCCTGTGCAGCGAGCGCAGCTTCGCGAGGCTTTCCGCCGTCGTGCCCGGGCGCGGATGCTCGTCCTTGTCCACGACGACCGGCTCGCCGCGCCGTTGCGGGATCGTCACGGCGATTATTTCCTTCGCAAGCCGCCCGTTCTCCTGGGCGCGGACGGCGCGCTGCTGGCTGCGGGCCGCGAAGGCGTCCTGGTCCTCGCGGGAGATCTGCCGCTCGGTGGCCAGGTTCTCGGCCGTCTGCGGCATGGAGTCCGTGCCGAACCCCTCCTCCATCCGGCGGTTGACGAACCGCCAGCCGATGGAGGTATCGAACATCTGCACGTCGCGGCCCCAGGGCGCGCCGGACTTGCTCATCACATAGGGCGCGCGGGACATGCTCTCGACGCCGCCCGCGATCATCAGCTCCGCCTCGCCAAGCCGCACCGCGCGCGCCGCCGAGCCGACCGCATCCAGCGACGAGCCGCAAAGGCGGTTCACCGTGCTGCCCGGAACCGATTCCGGCAGGCCCGCCAGCAGCACCGCCATGCGCGCGACATTGCGGTTGTCCTCGCCGGCCTGGTTGGCGCAGCCGAAGATCACATCCTCGATGGCTTCCGGGTCGAGGCCCGGATTGCGCTCCATCAGCGCCTTGAGCGGCAGGGCGGCCAGATCGTCTGCACGCACTGCGGCGAGCGCGCCGGAATGGCGGCCGACAGGGGTGCGCACGGCGTCGCAGATATAAGCGTCGCGCATGATTGAGAGTCCTCTTGCTTGCGTTATCCGGTCGATGTGATGGCGCGGAAATCGTCCATCAGCGTGCGGCTAATGTTGCCCGGCGTGAAGCGGTAGTCGTCGATCTCGGCGACCGGCGTCACCTCGGCGGCGGTGCCGGTCACGAACACTTCCGAGGTCTTCGCGAACTCTTCCGGCAGAATCGAACGCTCAATCACCGGGATCTGACGCTTCTCGGCAAGGCCGATCACGGCTTGCCGGGTGATGCCGTTGAGGAAGCTGTCCGGCGTGGGCGTGTGTAGCTTGCCCTCCTGGACGAGGAAGATATTGGCTCCAGAGCCCTCTGCGATGAAGCCGTGAGTGTCGAGGAACAGGGCGTCGTGGTAGCCCTCGGCCTCGACCTCATGCTTGTTGAGCGTGCAGATCAGGTAGTGGCCGGTCGCCTTGGCCTGCACCGGACCACATTCGGGGCCCGGCCGACGATAGCGCCCGGTCTTCATGCGGATGCCGGACATCTCGGTGCCATCGCCGAAATATGCGCCCCAGAACCACGCCGCGATCGCGACATGGATCGTGGCGTCCTGCGCCGACACGCCCATCATCTCCGCGCCGCGCCATGCCACCGGGCGAACATAGGCGTCCTTGAGGTCGTTCGCCTGCAGCACTTCGCGTTTGGCGCTTTCCAGCGCATCGACCGAGTATGGTATTTCGAATCCCATGAGCCGGGCGGAGTTGTGAAGGCGTTCAGTGTGGGCGCGCGAACGGAAGATGTGCCCGTCATAGACGCGTTCGCCCTCGAAGACCGCGCTGGCGTAGTGCAGGGCGTGGCTCAGGACATGCAACCTGGCGTCGCGCCACGGAGCCAGCGCGCCGTCCAGCCAGATGTAGCCGTCGCGGTCGTCATAGGGGAGCAGGTCCACCGCCATCGCGCATTTCTCCTCATTCTTCGGGCACGATATGATACCGGAACGCAGCGTTGCAGCTTATGGCGGATTTCTACACATGCGTGAAGCGATTTCGCCTTCCCATTCGCAAGACCTGCCTCACATCCTCCTGGTGGATGACGACGAACGCTTGCGCGCGCTTCTGAAGCGCTATCTCTCGACCTCCGGCTTTCGCGTCACGGCAATGGAAGAAGCAGAGGCGGCCCGGCGCGCGATGGCGGGCGTTGCGTTCGACCTGGTCGTGCTGGACATCATGCTGCCGGGAGAGTCCGGCCTGGAACTCAGTGCAGCGCTGACGGAAGCGGGGAATTCGACGCCGATATTGCTGCTGACGGCAATGGTCGAGCCCGAGGACCGCGTGCGCGGCCTGGAGGCGGGTGCGGAAGACTATATGGTCAAGCCCTTCGAGCCGCGCGAACTGGTGCTGCGCATCCGCACGATCCTGCGCCGCCGCGGGAGCGCGCGCCGCGAGACGCTTCGCTTCGGTCCGCTGGCCTGGAGCGCCGGACGCGACACGCTGGAACATGAGGATGGGACCGTTCGCCCGCTCGCCCCGGCCGAGGCGTTGCTGCTGAGCGCCCTGTCCCTCAGGGGCGGCAATACCGTATCGCGCGAGGAGCTGGCGGTCATGAGCGTCGGTTCCGGACGGGCCGTGGACGTACAGGTCGCGCGGTTGCGCCGGAAGCTGGAGCCCGATCCGAAGCATCCCCGTTACCTCGTCACGGTCTGGGGGCGCGGTTACGCGCTCCGGCCCGACTGATGGCAGGCCGTCTGGACCGTTTCCTGCCGCGCACTCTGTTTGCGCGCTCCCTGCTCATCATCGTGATGCCGCTAATCTTGTTGCAGATCGTCTCGACATGGATCTTCTACGAGCGGCACTGGCACATCATCATGAAGCGCCTGGCGGCGGGAGTGGCGGGCGAGATCGGTCTGATCATCGACGCGATGGACCGGTTTCCAGGCGACGACGCGCAGGGCGCGCTTCTGAAACTGCTTGCCGAGCGCACGGACCTTCGCGCAACCATCGCGCCGGGCGCCATTCTTCCGAACCGCCCGCAGCCCGAGCCGACGGCCGGCCTGGACCGGCTGCTCGCCCGCGAGCTGACCCATCGCGTAAGACGCCCCTTCCAGTTCGACACGGCAGCCTATGAGGACGAAATCCTTATCAGGGTGCAGCTCAAGGACAGCGTACTGAATGTCGTGACGCCGCGCAGGCGGCTGTTCAGTTCGACCACCACCTTCTGGGCGCTCTGGATGGTGGGAACCTCGATGATCCTGTTCGCCGTCGCCGGGCTGTTCATGCGAAACCAGATCCGGCCCATCAGGCGTCTTGCGGAGGCGGCCGACGCCTATGGCAAGGGTCGGGAGGCCAAGGACCCGAAACTGGCGGGAGCAACGGAAGTCCGACGCGCGACCGTCGCGTTCCGGCGGATGCGGGAGCGTATCCGGCGCCAGATCACACAGCGCACGGAGATGCTGGCCGGCGTCTCCCACGACCTCCGCACCCCCCTCTCGCGCATGAAAGTGGCGCTGGCCCTGCTGCCGGAGAACGACGACGCCCGCGAACTGCACGCCGACATCGCCGAAATGGAAGCGATGCTGGAAGCCTATCTGGCGTTCGCCCGCGGGGAAGGCGGCGAAGCAGCCGTGGAAACCGATCTCGGCGAATTGGTCGAGGACGTCGTGACCGGCGCGCGCCGGGCCGGCGCATCCATCGACCTTCGCATCGTAAGCGCGCCAAGAATTCCGGTGCAGGCGACGGCCATCAGGCGCTGCCTCGTCAACCTGATCGACAATGCAATGCGTTACGCCGGCCAAGTCTGGATCGTCTGCCGGGAACAGGGCGAATGGTTTGAGATCGGAATCGACGACGACGGACCGGGCGTGCCGGCGGCCGACCGGGAAAAGGTGTTTCGTCCCTTCTACCGCCGGGACCGCTCACATGGGGGGAAAACCGGCGGTATCGGGCTCGGCCTTTCCATCGCGCGCGATGTGGTTCAGAGCCACGGTGGCGACATATATCTGGGCGATTCGCCCGAGGGCGGCCTCGGCGTGCGCGTGCGCCTCCCCGTTTGATCGCAGCCGCCGACAGAGGAAAGAAAACATGATGGATCGTTTCCCGCCCCCGGCCGATGAACAGGTTACTCTCACGAACTGGCGGACAGCTCCCTTCAGTCGCTGGGCCTTCCGGCATGTGCGGGAACTGATTCCCTCGGCGGAAATTCCCCACGATCCCGCCGCCGTGCGTCCCCTGCCCGAAGCTCCGGTGCCGGTACCCGGCTTCGACGGGATGGCTGAAGACTGCGATGCATTGCTAGTCCTGCACCGTGGCAGGGTCGTGGCGGAGCGCTATGGCGAGGGCATAATTGCCACGACACCGCATATCCTGATGTCTGTCTCAAAATCCATGCTGGGCCTGCTGGCTGGCATCTTGGCGGAGGCAGGGCGTCTCGATGTCGAAGCGCCCGTCGCGGACTATGTGCCCGAGGTAGCGGAAACGGTTTATCGCGGCGCAACGGTGCGGCACCTGCTTGACATGCGCGTGGGCATCCTGTTCGACGAAGACTATCTCGCCACGAGCGGGCCAATTGTCGCCTACCGTCAGGCCACCGGCTGGAATCCGGTGGACCCGGCCGAGCCGCCGTCTGACCT
>MPNF01000026.1 GCA_002238885.1 Alphaproteobacteria bacterium bin95
GCGGCGATGTCGCCGGCCGACCCGGCCAGTTCGGCAGTCGGGTACTGCAGCAGCGCGCCGAGAGCCCGGTAGATCATCATCGCCCGGCGACCGCCTTGTCCGACCGGCCGCCGGCGCTCGGACCGACGCGCACATCGTGGCTGAACAGGTCGATCTTGCCGCCGCCGCCGCTGCAGCCGTCGCCGAAGCTGAAGCCGCACTCGCCGCGGAGGTCGAACGCTTCCTCGGCATATTCGCGGTGGGTGGTCGGGATCACGAACCGGTCCTCGTAGTTTGCGATCGCCATGGTTTGGTACATGTCCTCGATATCGGCCTCGGTCAGCCCGACCTGTTCCAGGGCATCCAGTTCGCGTCGTCCGTCGACATGCCTGGCGCGCATATAGACCCGCATCGCCAGCATCCGCTCCAGGGCCAGCTTGACCGGGGCTTCGTCGCCCGCGGTCAGCATGTTGGCGAGGTATCTGAGCGGGATGCGCAGCTGCGAGACGTCCGGAATGAGCCCTTCGGAACCGAGCGCGCCGGCTTCCGCCGCCGACTGGATCGGCGAGAGCGGCGGCACGTACCACACCATCGGCAGGGTGCGGTACTCGGGATGCAGCGGGAACGCGACCTTCCAGTCCATCGCCATGCGGTAAACCGGCGAGCGCTGGGCCGCATCGAGCCAGGCCTGCGGCACCCCGTCCGCCCGCGCCTGGCGAATGACCTCCGGGTCGAAGGGGTCGAGGAAAATATCGAGCTGCGCCTGGTACAGGTCCTTCGGGTCCTCCGCCGCGGCGGCAGTCTCGATACGGTCGGCGTCGTAGAGCAGCACGCCCAGATAGCGGATGCGCCCGACGCAGGTCTCGGAACAGACGGTCGGCTGGCCCGCCTCGATGCGCGGGTAGCAGAAGATGCACTTCTCCGACTTTCCCGACCGCCAGTTGTAGTAAATCTTCTTGTAGGGGCAGCCGGACACGCACATGCGCCAGCCGCGGCACTTGTCCTGGTCGATCAGGACGATGCCGTCCTCCTCCCGCTTGTAGATCGCGCCGGACGGGCAGGCGGCCACGCAGGTCGGGTTCAGGCAATGCTCGCAGAGGCGCGGCAGATACATCATGAAGGTGTTTTCGAACTGGCCGTAAATGTCCTTTTCGACCTCTTCGAAATTCACGTCCTTGCTGCGCTTGGAAAATTCACCGCCGAGTATCTCTTCCCAGTTCGGCCCCCATTCGATCTTCTCCATGCGCTCGCCGCTGATCAGCGAACGCGGACGCGCCGTCGGCGCCGTCTGGGACTCGGGCGCGTTGTGCAGATGCTCGTAATCGAAGGTGAATGGCTCGTAATAGTCGTCGATCTGCGGCATGTCCGGATTGGCGAATATCTTCGCCAGGATTCGCAGCTTGCCGCCCATCTTCGGCACGATGCGCCCGTTCTTCTTGCGCACCCAGCCGCCGTTCCAGACGTCCTGGTTCTCCCACTCCTTGGGATAGCCGACGCCGGGCTTGGTCTCGACATTGTTGAACCAGGCGTATTCCATGCCTTCGCGGCTGGTCCAGACATTCTTGCAGGTCACCGAGCAGGTGTGGCAGCCGATGCACTTGTCGAGGTTCAGGACCTTGCCGATCTGCGCGCGAATCTTCATTCCGCCGCCTCCATTGCCGGACCCCGATAGGGGCCTTCCATCCAATCGACCGAGTGCATCTTGCGCACGATCACGAATTCGTCGCGGTTCGAGCCGACGGTGCCGTAATAGTTGAAACCGTAGGACAGCTGAGCGTATCCGCCGACCATGTGGGTCGGCTTGACCGTCGCGCGGGTCACGGAGTTGTGGATGCCGCCGCGCCCGCCGGTCACCTCGCTGCCGGGCACATTCACGATCTTCTCCTGCGCGTGGTACATCAGCGTCATGCCCTCCGGCACGCGCTGGCTGACCACCGCGCGGGCGACCAGGGCGCCGTTCGCGTTGTAGGCCTCGATCCAGTCATTGTCCTCGACGCCGATCTTGCGGGCGTCGGTTTCGCTCAACCAGACGATGGGTCCGCCGCGCGAGAGCGTCAGCATCAGCAGATTGTCGGTATAGGTGCTGTGGATGCCCCACTTCTGGTGCGGTGTGATGAAATTCAGCACGACCTGCGGG
This sequence comes from Alphaproteobacteria bacterium bin95, assembly GCA_002238885.1. Lineage (GTDB taxonomy): Bacteria > Pseudomonadota > Alphaproteobacteria > Bin95 > Bin95 > Bin95. Next base: position 2,117 of record MPNF01000026.1, read on the forward strand.
CTGCCATTGTCCTTCTCGCCGATCAGCGGCTCGATCGTCTTTGTGTCGATCGGCGGCTTGTAGACGCACAGCTGTTCGCCGAAGGCCTGCATCCACAGATGGTCCTGGTAGAGCTGCTGGCGCCCGCTGAGGGTGCGCCAGGGAATCAGCTCATGCACATTGGTGTAGCCGGCGGTGTAGGTGACATGCTCCGACTCGAGCCCGGACCAGGTGGGCGAGGAGATGATCTTGCGCGGCTGGGCCTGCAGGTCGCGGAAGCGCAGCTTGTCCTCCTCGCGCGCCGCCGCCAGGTGCTCGTGGTCGCGCCCGGTCGCCTTGCCGAGCGCCGCCCACGCCTTGACCGCCACATGGCCGTTGGTCTCCGGCGCCAGCGCCAGAACGACCTCGGTCGCGTCGATGTCGGTATCGATCTTCGCGAGGCCCTTCGAGACGCCCTCCTCACGCACCGTGCCATTAAGCTGCTTGAGGAACTCGACCTCGTCCCCGGTATCCCAGCCAATGCCCTTGCCGCCATTCCCGGCCTTCGTCATCAACGGGCCGAGCGCGGTGAACTTCCTGTAGGTGCTGGGATAGTCGCGCTCGACCACCACCATGTTCGGCATGGTCTTGCCCGGCACCGCTTCGCATTCGCCCTTCTTCCAGTCCCTGACTTCGGTCGCCTGCGCCAATTCCATCGGCGTGTCGTGCAGGGTCGGCACAAGCACGAGGTCGCGCTCCACGCCGAGCTCGCCTTCCGCGACCTCCGAGAACTTCTTCGCGATTCCCTTGAAGATCTCCCAGTCGCTTCGGGACTCCCAGACCGGATCGACCGCAGCCGAGAGCGGGTGGATGAAGGGGTGCATGTCGGAGGTGTTGAGGTCGTTCTTCTCGTACCAGGTCGCCGTCGGCAGCACGATGTCCGAATAGAGGCAGGTGGTGGACATGCGGAAGTCGAGGGTGACCAGCAGGTCGAGCTTGCCTTCCGGGGCGTCGTCGCGCCACGCGACCTCGGCCGGTTTCCTGTCGCCGGTCTCGCCGAGCTCCTTGCCCTGCACGCCGTGCTGGGTGCCCAGCAGGTGCTTCAGGAAATATTCGTGGCCCTTGCCGCTGGAGCCCAGCAGGTTGGATCGCCAGACGAACAGATTGCGCGGCCAGTTCCTCGGGTCGTCGGGGTCCTCGCACGACATTTGCAGCGAGCCGTCCTTAATGCCGGCGACCGCCGCCCCGACCGGGTCGTCCTCGCCCGCGGCCCTGGTCACCTCCAGCGGATTGGTCGCCAGCTGCGGCGCGGAAGGCAGCCAGCCCATACGCTCCGAACGAACATTGAAGTCGATCAGGTTCAGCGCCTTCCAATCGCCTTCCGGCGCCAGCGGCGAGACGATCTCGTCGACGGACAGCTTCTCGTAGCGCCACTGGTCGGTGTGGCTGTACCAGAACGAGGTGCTGTTCATCTGCCGCGGCGGCCGGTTCCAGTCCAGCGCGAAGGCGAGCGGCAGCCAGCCGGTCTGCGGCCTCAGCTTTTCCTGCCCGACATAGTGCGACCAGCCGCCGCCGGATTTCCCGACGCACCCGCACATCACCAGCATGTTGATGATGCTGCGGTAGATCATGTCCATATGGTACCAATGGTTGAGGGCGGCTCCGACGATGACCATCGAACGGCCCTCGGTCTTGTGCGCGTTCTCGGCGAACTGGCGCGCCACCGCGATCACCTTGTCGCGCGCGACCCCCGTGATGCGTTCCTGCCATGCCGGGGTATAGGGCACGTCATCGTCGAAGCTCGCCGCCACGTTTTCGCCGCCGAGGCCGCGGTCGAGCCCGTAATTGGCGACGAACAGGTCGTACACGGTGGCGACCGGCGCCTCGCCGTCCGCCGTCCGGATCTTCTTCACCGGCACGTTGCGCCACAGCACGTCGTCATGGTCGGTGCCGGCGAAATGGTCGTGCTTCGCGTTGCCGAAATAGGGAAAGCCGACCTTGGCCACCTCGTCCCGGGCGTGGATGAGGCTCAGTCGCAGTCTTGTCTCCGCGCCGTTCGCGCCGTCTTTCTCCTCGATGTTCCACTTGCCCGCCTCGCCCCACCGGAAGCCGACAGAGCCGACCGGACAGACGAGCGCATCGTTCTGCTCCTCGTCGATGGCAACGGTCTTCCACTCGGGATTGTTGGACTGGCCCAGCCCTTCCGGCAGGTCGGAGGCGCGCAGCATGCGTTCCGGCACATACCCGCCGTCCACCTGCCGCAGCCTCACCAGGAACGGCATGTCGGTGTAGCGGCGGCAATAGTCCTCGAAATAGGGACTCCTGCCCGAGAGATGCCATTCCTTGAGGATCACATGGCCCATCGCCAGCGCGAGCGCGGCGTCGGTGCCCTGCTTGGGGTTGAGCCAGATATCGGCGAATTTCGACGCCTCGCTGTAGTCGGGCGTCACCGTCACGGTCGTCGCGCCCTTGTAGCGGACCTCGGTCATGAAGTGGGCGTCGGGCGTGCGCGTCTGGGGCACGTTCGAGCCCCACATCATCAGGAAGGTCGAGTTGTACCAGTCCGCGCTTTCCGGCACATCGGTCTGCTCGCCCCAGGTTTGCGGGCTGGAGGGCGGCAGGTCGCAGTACCAGTCGTAGAAGCTCATGCACACGCCGCCGATCAGCGACAGGTAGCGCGAGCCGGCGGCATAGGAGACCATCGACATGGCCGGGATCGGCGAAAAGCCGATGATCCGGTCGGGCCCGTGCCTCTTGATGGTATAAACATTGGCGGCCGCGACGATCTCGTTGACCTCCTCCCAGTCGGAGCGCACGAAACCGCCCAGGCCGCGCACCCGCTGGTAGTCGCGGCGCGTGTCATCATTCTCGACGATGGACGCCCAGGCGGCGACCGGGGCCATGGTCTTTCGCGCCTCGCGCCAGTGCCGGACGAGCCGGCTGCGCACCAGCGGATATTTCAACCGGTTGGCGCTGTAGATGTACCAGGAATAGCTGGCGCCCCTGGAACAGCCGCGCGGCTCGTGATTCGGCAAGTCGGGCCGGGTCCGCGGATAGTCGGTCTGTTGCGTCTCCCAGGTGATGATCCCGCCCTTGACGTAGATCTTCCAGCTGCAGGAGCCGGTGCAGTTCACTCCGTGGGTAGAGCGCACGATCTTGTCGTGCTGCCAGCGCGCCCGGTAGGAGTCCTCCCAGCCGCGGTCTTCGTTAGTGACGATGCCGTGGCCGTCCGCGAAGGTGTCCACTGTCTTCCTGAAGAAGGTCAACCGGTCCAGGAAATGGCTCATCGGATTCGCCTCCTCACGGGTTCTTCACGTAGGCATTCTTGCGCAGATAGAACCACCAGTTGATGGCGATGCAAACCAAATAGAAGGCTGCGAAGCCATAGAGCGCGTATTCCGGCGTCGTCGCCTTGATCTGCTCGCCGAACACCTTGGGGATGATGAAGGCCCCGTAGGCGGCGACGGCCGACGTCCACCCGAGAACGGGGCCGGCCTGCACCCTGTCGAAGACGATGGCGATGGTGCGGAAGGTGGAGCCGTTGCCGATCCCGGTCGCGGCGAACAGGACCAGGAACAGGATCAGGAAGGGCAGGAAGTAGTCTTCCGGCGTTTCCGACGCATAGGCGAGCGACAGGAAATACGCCACGCCAAGCGCACACGCGACCATGACGACGGAGACGATCTGCGTCACCAGCGCCCCGCCGAGGCGGTCGGAGATCATGCCGCCGATCGGACGGATCAGCGCGCCGATGAACGGGCCGGTCCAGGCGTACATCAAGGCGCTCGGTCCGTTGGGGTTCACCGTCGTGTGCGTCATGACGCCATCGACCTCGATATGCTGGAAGCCGAACACAACCTTGATCGCGAGCCCGAAGGCGGCGGCGTAGCCGATGAACGAGCCGAAGGTCATCGTGTAGATGACCGTCATCGCCCAGGTGTGCTTGTTCCTGAAGATCGCATATTGCCGGTCGAGACTCTGGCGGATAGTGCCGGGGATCATCCGCAAGGCGAAGACCGTGGCCGCGATGACGAGCGGCAGCACGATCCATTTGCTCAGTTCCAGCCCGGAACCGCCGGCATTCTCCGGCAGCAGGAGCCACAGCCCGATCGCCGCGGTTACCAGCCCGATGGCAAGCATGCCCAGGATCTTGCCGAAGGCGCCGGCCGTCGAGCCGAGCCCCGGCGAGACATGCTCCGCCGTGATGTTGTTCATGCCGAACCAGGCGGCAATCGCCAGCGGGACCAGGATGGCCACCCAGATATAGCCCGCATTGTGAATGTAGGTCTCCGTTCCCGCCGGGATCTTGCCCACCAGCGTCCCGGAACTGTTGGCGAGGATGAGCGCGGAGCCGCCGAACACGCCCACCGTCATGACCAGCGGCACCAGTATCTGCATGGTGGTGACGCCGAAATTGCCGAGGCCGGCATTCATGCCGAGCGAATAGCCCTGCACGTTCTTGGGGAAGAAAAAGGAGATGTTCGACATGGAGGAGGCGAAATTGCCGCCGCCGAAGCCGGAGAGCAGCGCCATGATCTGGAATTGCCAGAGCGGCGTCTCCGGGTCCTGTAACAGGAGCCCGGTTCCGGCCGCGGGAATGATGAGAAGCGCCGTCGTCAGGAAGATCGTGTTTCGACCGCCGGCGATGCGGATGAAGAAGGAGGAGGGGATGCGCAGCGTGGCGCCGCTCAATCCCGCGATGGCGGCAAGGGTGAAGAGTTCTCCCTGCGAGAAGGGGAACTTCAGGTTGATCATCTGAACGGTAATGATTCCCCAGTAGAGCCAGACCGCGAAGCCGCAGAGCAGACAGGGAATGGAAATCCAGAGGTTGCGCGTCGCGATGCGCTTGCCCTCTGCATTCCAGAATGCCTCGTCTTCCGGGTCCCAGCTCGTCAGGTTCCTGGCCATCTCTTCCCCTTTTCCAACCGGGCCGGCTCCGCCGCTGGCGGAAACGACCCGTTATGAGGTTCCGGGCGGCGGCTCCGGCGCCTCCGGGACATCGCTGAGATAGCGTTCGTCGGCCAGTGCCGGGTGGCGGCGGCGCTCCATCAGGCGGATCGCCACATGCATCCAGACCGTGCTGACCAGAACGATCGCGAACAGCAGCATGAAGGAACTGGTCCAGACGCCGAACCAGTCGTTCAGGATTCCGAACGTGATCGGCAGAACGAACCCGCCGAGCCCCCCGATCATGCCGACCAGCCCGCCGACCGACCCGACATGGTGGGGGTAGTAGACGGGAATATGCTTGTAGACGGCGGCCTTGCCGAGCGACATCACGAAACCCAGCACAACGCTGAGGATGACGAAGGCCGGCAGACCGATCCCGAAGGTGAACTGGATTGGCCCGGTAATACCGTCGACCGTGTATTGCGTGCGCGGGTAGCTCATGGCGAACAGGCAGACCAGCGACACGATGAACGTCAGATACATGACGAAGCGTGCGCCCCATTTGTCCGACATCCAGCCGCCGAGCGCACGGAAGATCGAACCGGGCATGGAATAGGCGGCCGCCAGCATGCCGGCGGTCGCCAGCGACAGGTCGTAAGCGCCGACGTAGAAGCGCGGCAGATATGAAGCGAGCGCCACGAACCCGCCGAACACGAAGAAATAGTAGGTGGCGAACCGCCAGACCTGCATGTTCTTCAACGGCGCAAGCTGTTCCCTGGTCGACACCGGCCGGTGTCCCTCGCGCTTGCGCGCCACCTGCGCCGGGTCCGGCTTGGCCAGGAAATAGAATCCGACCGCCGTCAGCGCCAGCACCACCGCGTAGATCTGCGCGGTCTGCTGCCAGCCGAAAGCCAGCACCAGGAACGGTGCACCGAAATTGGTAACCGCCGCGCCGACATTGCCGACACCGAAGATGCCGAGCGCCGTGCCCTGGTGCTCCTTGTCGAACCACTGCGAGGTGTAGGCGATGCCGACGATGAACGACCCGCCGGCCAGCCCGACGCCGAGGGCGGCGATCAGGAAGACCTCATAGGTCTGCACCGAGGACAACAACCAGCAGGCGACCGCCGTTGCCAGCATTTGCACGGGAAACACGAGGCGGCCGCCATACTGTTCGGTCCATACGCCAAGAAAGATGCGGCTGACGGACCCGGTAAGGACGGGCGTTGCGACCAGGATTCCGAATTCTGTCTCGGAGAGCCCGAGATCCTGTTTGATCTTCACGCCGATGATCGAGAAGATCGTCCAGACCGCGAAACATACTGTGAAAGCAAAGGTGCTTAGACCGAGCGCTTTGTGCCGGTCGCCGCGGGTGACTTCTGTCAGGTCGGGCATGAACCGAGGCTCCCGATTTCGGGACGGCTGAATTCGTACCTGGCGGCAAACATAACCGGCGGCGCGGATGCATCCAATGACTTAGGTCAAGAGGTTCGTCGTTTGAAGATGGGAGGCGCCAATATCCACCCACCCGGCCGGCGCCGCTGCACGGGGCATTTCCGCGACTCGGAGCCGCGTTGAATCCGGCGGCGGAAAGAATAGGTTCCCCGCATCCGCCAGACAGTGCGATACGCAATGAAACCCTCTGTCCGCCCTGCCAATCCGAACTTCTCCTCCGGGCCGTGCACCAAGCGGCCGGGATGGTCTCCCGCCGCGTTGTCCGGAGCCCTGGTGGGGCGCTCCCACCGCTCCGCGCCCGGCAAGGAAAAGCTGGCGGAAGTCATAAGCGCCAGCCGCCGACTGCTCGGCATCCCCGAGGACTGGCGGCTGGCGATCGTGCCCGCCTCCGATACCGGCGCCGTGGAAATCGCCCTCTGGTCCCTGCTCGGCGCGCGCGGGGTCGACGTGCTGGCGTGGGAGAGCTTCGGCGCGGGTTGGGCACTGGATGTCCGCACCCATCTCGGCATCGAGGATGTGCGCCTGCTCGATGCGGAATACGGTGGCCTGCCGGACCTTTCGGAAGCGGATTCCGACCGGGACCTCGTGTTCGTGTGGAACGGCACCACGTCGGGCGTCTGTCTGCCCGACGGCGACTGGATTGCGGAAGACCGGCGCGGCCTCGCGATCTGCGATGCGACCTCGGCCGTGTTCGGTATCGACATGCCCTGGTCGAGGCTCGATGTCGTCACCTGGTCGTGGCAGAAGGCCATTGGGGGCGAGGGGGCGCACGGCATGCTGGCGCTCGGTCCGCGCGCAGTCGAACGGCTTCTGGCCTGGACGCCGCCCCACCCGTTGCCCAAGGTATTCCGCCTGGTGCGCAACGGCGCGCTGATCGAAGGCGTCTTCCGCGGCGAGACGCTGAACACGCCGTCCATGCTGTGCGTCGAGGACGCGCTCGACGCGCTGGCATGGGTGGAAAGCGTCGGCGGGCTTGCCGGAACCATCGCGCGGACGCAGACCAACGCTGCGGTCATCGGCGAGTGGGTGGCGCAGTGTGAATGGGTCGACTATCTGGCGCGCGATCCGGCCTCGCGTTCGCCGACCTCGGTTTGCCTCGCGATTGCCGATCCCCGGGTGGCCGGCCTATCGGAGGACCGGCGAAGGGCCTTCGTGCAGGCGCTGGCGGCGCGCCTCGACGCCGAAGACGCCGGCCGTGACATCGCCAACCACCGCGACGCCCCGCCGAGCCTGCGCATCTGGGCCGGCCCGACGGTCGAACGCACCGACCTGGAGGCGCTCATGCCCTGGCTCGACTGGGCCTTCCAGGCCGAGGTCGCGAGGCTCTGAGCGCGCCGATGAAGAAGGTGCTGATCGCGGACCGGCTGAGCGCGCGCGCCGGCGAAATACTGAGCGCGGCCGGCCTGGAAGTGGTCGTGGCGCCCGGCCTTTCTCCCGAAATGCTGTCGGGGCGGCTGGCGGGCGTCCACGGCCTCGCGGTGCGCTCGGCGACGCAGGTTACGGCGGACCTGCTCGATTGCGCGCCCGATCTGGAGGTGGTCGGCCGCGCCGGCATCGGCGTGGACAATATCGACATCGCAGCGGCGACAGAGCGCGGCGTGGTCGTGATGAACACGCCTTACGGCAATACCGTCACCACGGCCGAGCATGCGCTCGCGCTCCTGTTCGCGCTCGCGCGCCAGATACCGGCGGCGGACCGCTCCACCCAGGCCGGCAAGTGGGAGAAGTCCCGCTTCATGGGCAGCGAGATTGCAGGCAAGACGCTCGGTGTCGTCGGCTGCGGCAATGTCGGCGCCGTAGTCTGTGCCCGCGCCCGCGGACTGGCGATGCGCGTGCTGGTGTTCGACCCCTTCGTGTCGGAAAGCCGGGCGCGCGACCTGGGCGCTGCCAAGGTGGAATTCGAGACCCTGCTTGCCGAATCCGATTTCGTCACCCTGCATACGCCGCTTACAGAACGGACGCGCGGCATGATCGATGCGGATGCGATCGGCCGGATGAAGCCCGGGGTGCGCATCGTCAATTGCGCCCGTGGCGGCCTTGTCGTCGAGGCGGACCTCTGCGCCGCGCTCGACAGCGGCCATGTGGCCGGCGCGGCATTCGATGTCTTCGAAGTCGAGCCTGCCGAGGAGAGCGACCTGTTCGGCCGCGAAAATGTCGTGGCGACCCCCCATGTCGGGGCGTCCACGGCGGAGGCGCAGGAAAATGTGGCGGTCGAGGTGGCGGAGCAGATGGCCGCCTTCCTCAATACGGGCGCGGTCGTGAACGCCCTCAACGCGCCGTCCGTGACCGCCGAGGAGGCGCCGAGGCTCAAGCCCTATATGGGCCTTGCCGATGCGCTGGGACGCTTCGTCGGGCAGATTTGCGACGATGCGATCACCGGTATCGACATCGCCTGGCGCGGCGACTTGGCGCGACTGAACACCCGCCCGCTCTCCGGCCTGGTGCTACAGGGCGTGCTGTCGAGCCAGCTCGACTCGGTCAATATGGTGAACGCGCCGTTCGTCGCCCGCGAGCGGGGCATCGAGCTTCGCGAAAGCTCGACCGGGGAGGCGGACGGCTACCGGGCCCTGATCGAGGTCCGGGCGGCCATGGGCGAACGCAGCCGCACCGTTGCCGGCACGCTCTTCGGAGACCGGTTGCGGCTCGTGCGGGTGCAGGACATCCATTTCGAGGCGGCATTCGGGCCGATCATGCTTTTCCTCAGGAACCACGACCGGCCGGGCGTCATCGGCAAGATCGGCACTATCCTGGGCGAGGAGGGCGTCAACATCGCCAATTTCCACCTCGGCCGGCCGGTGTCCGGCGGGCATGCGCTCGCGCTCATCGAAATCGACGAGGACTGCCCGGAACGGGTTCTGGACCGCATCGACGCCCTGCCGGACACCATCGCCCGCCCGCTGGTCCTCCGGTTTTGAGCAGGACAGTCCGGCCTGCACTATTCCCGCCAAACTGTTTACCCTTGAGGCTGCCGCAAGCAGTACGCAACATGACCGACAGAGCCTTGCTGCCGGCGGGACTGCGCGATGTCCTGCCCCCTGACGCCGCGTTCGAGGCGGCTGCCGAAGCGCGGCTGCTGGAGCTGTTCGCGCTGAACGGCTATGAGCGGGTGGACCCGCCGCTTGCCGAATTCGAGACGAGTTTCCTCGCGGACGAGGGCGCTGCGATCGCGGCCGACACCTTCCGCATCATGGACCCGGTTTCGCAGCACATGCTGGCGCTGCGTTCCGACATGACCCTCCAGGTGGCCCGGATTGCACGGACCCGGCTCGCCGGCGAGCCCCGCCCGCTGCGGCTTGCCTATGCGGGACAGGTGTTGCGGGTCGGGGTCTCCCAGCTTCATGCCGAACGCCAGGTGGCCCAGGCCGGGGTGGAGCTGATCGGCGCGGAAAGCGTGTCGGCCGACGCCGAGGTCGCGCGGCTCGCCTTCGAGGCTCTGGAAGCGCTGGGCGTGCCGGAGGTGAGCATCGACCTCGGCGCGCCGGCGTTGGTGCGGGCGCTCCTCGGCGACGCGGGGCTCGAAGACGATACGGTGCTCGGCGACGCGCTGGGCCGCAAGGATGCCGCGGCAGTCGCTGCACTGGCCGGTCCGCCTTTCCCGGCCCTGATGGCCGCGACCGGCCCCTGCGAGACGGCGGCGCCGGCGCTGGCGTCGCTTGACCTGCCGGCGGAAGCGGGCGCATTGCGGGACCACTTGCTTGAAGTCGCGACAGCGGTGGCGGCGGCGGCCCCGGGCCTCCGGATCACCATCGATCCGGTGGAGCACCGGGGGTTTCAATATTATTCGGGCGCGGCTTTCAGCCTGTTTGCGAGCGGCGGTCGCGGCGAAGTGGGACGAGGCGGCCGCTACCGCGCCGAGGGCGAGGCGGGCACGGGGGTCACGCTCTATCTCGACGCCATCCATCGCATGCTGACGCCGCCTGCGCCGCGTTCCCGCCTCTTCCTGCCTTGCGGCACGGACGGTGCGGAACGGCGGCGCTGGCAGGCTGACGGCTGGATTACGGTGCAGGCGCTTGCGCCGGCAGACGATGAGGAAGCCGAAGCGCGCCGCCTCGGTTGCACCTACCTGCTGGGCGCCGGCGGCCTCGAACCCCTGGACGGAGACCCGCAATGACCAATGTGGCTGTCATCGGCGCGCAATGGGGCGACGAAGGCAAGGGGAAGGTCGTGGACTGGCTCGCCGAGCGGGCCGACGTCGTTGTGCGCTTCCAGGGCGGACACAATGCCGGCCACACCCTGCAGGTCGCCAACGAGACCTACAAGCTGTCTCTGCTGCCGTCCGGCGTGGTGCGGGGCACGCTTTCGATCATCGGCAATGGCGTGGTGGTGGACCCGTGGGCGCTGATGGAGGAGATCGAGCGCCTGCGCGGACAGGGCGTCCCGGTTTCGCCCGAGATGCTGCGCCTGGCGGAAAACGCAATCCTGATCCTCCCCTTCTACGGCCGGGTGGACCAACTCCGGGAGCAGCGGCGGGGGAAAGGCGCCATAGGCACGACCGGGCGCGGCATCGGCGTCGCCTATGAAGACAAGGCCGGGCGACGCGCCATCCGCGTCGCCGACTTGTATGACGATGCGACGCTCCGGGAAAAGGTCGGCCATCTGCTCGAGCACCACAATGCCTTGCTACGGGGCTGGGGTGCGGAGGAAATTGCGCCGGAAGAGCTCATTGCCGGTCTGGAGCAGGTTCGCGGACCGCTTGCCCCCTATGTCGATTGCGTGTGGGAGCGGCTGGATGCGCTGCGGCGGTCCGGCAGCCGGATCCTGTTCGAAGGGGCGCAAGGTATCCTCCTTGACGTCGACCACGGCACTTATCCGTTCGTCACGTCCTCGAACACGGTCGCGGCTGCCGCCGCGGTCGGCAGCGGCATGGGGCCGGGCGCCGTCGGCTATGTGCTCGGTATCGCCAAGGCCTATACGACGCGCGTCGGCGGAGGCCCGTTCCCCACCGAATTGCATGATGAGGTGGGCGCGCGTTTGGCGGAGCGTGGCAGGGAGTTCGGCACTGTCACCGGCCGGCCGCGACGGTGCGGCTGGTTCGACGCTGCGGCCGTGCGCCAGGCGGTGAGCCTGTCGGGCATGGCCGGCATCGCGCTCACCAAGCTCGATGTGCTGGACGGAATCGAGAGCCTGGAGGTCTGCACCGGATACCGTATCGGCGACCGCATGCTCACCCGCCTGCCAGCCAGCCAGGCGGACCAGGCGGCGGTCGAACCGGTTTACGAGCGGCTGGAAGGCTGGTCGGAAAGTACCGCAGGCGCTACGGGCTGGGCCCAATTGCCGGCTACGGCGGTCAAATATGTCCGGCGCGTGGAGGAATTGATCGGCTGTCCGGTCGCGCTGCTGTCCACGGGGCCGGACCGCGAGGCGACGATAGCGATGTACGATCCGTTCGCCGACTAGCCGGCTAGCCCCAATACTGTTCACTTAGTGATTGATCGGTGGCATAGTCGCACGCCTGTGAACGGAGCAGGGGTTAGGGCGATG
>MPNF01000027.1 GCA_002238885.1 Alphaproteobacteria bacterium bin95
GGGCGCGAGTTCATCGCCGGCGACTACTCCATCGCCGACATGGCCTGCTGGCCCTGGGTCATCACCTACAAGCGCCAGGAAGTCGATCTCGACAGCTTCCCGAATGTGAAGCGCTGGTACAAGGGCCTGCAACAGCGCCCGGCGCTCCGGCGCGGCTACGAGGTCGGGCGCGAGTTCGGCAAGCCGACCGGCCAGTGGGACGAAGAGGCCCGCAAGAATCTCTACGCCCATCCCAATCCGGGAGCCGCCGAATGATCCAGATCAACGGCATGGCGCATGTCATCCTCACCGTGAGCCGGTTCGAGGAGTCGCGCGCGTTCTACTGCGGGTTGCTGCCCTTCCTCGGCCTGCAGAAGGTCTATGACGGCAATAATTTCGTCTATCACGTGGGCGGGCGCACCGCGCTCGGCATCCAGCGCCCGGCGCCGGAACATGAGGGCGAGCGCTTCGAGCAGAACCGGGTGGGGCTGCACCATCTCTGCTTCCGGGCGCGCTCGCGCGAGGATGTGGACAAGGCGGCGGCCAAGGTCCGGGAGCTCGGCGGCAAGATCGACCGCGGCCCGCTGGAGGGCGATTTCGCGCCCGGCTACTACTATTTCGTCTTCGAGGACCCGGACGGCATCCGGCTCGAACTCAACTACGTCCCCGGCAAGGGCCTGCTCGCCACCGAAACGCCCCTGTCCCCCAGCGACGACCCCGACTGGGACCAGAACCCGTAGGACGATGCCGGCTCGTTATCGGGGCAGCGAGTCCAGGAAGCCCTGGAGGATATAGACGGCCGCCAGCGTGTCCTTGGCGGCGCGGCGGCGGCGGCGGCTGGCATCGTCGGCGAGCATGGCGCGCTCGACGGCGTTGGTGGAGAAGCGCTCGTCCCACATCAGCGCCGGCAGGTCGCGGTGCGCCATCAGGTTCAGGGCGAACTGGCGCACCTGCCGGGCGCGCCGGCCCTCGCGGCCGGCGCGATCGAGCGGCAGGGCGGCGCCCAGCGCCGCCGCCCCCCGCTCGTCCGCGGCCGCAAGCAGCATCGCCGCCGTGTCCGCAAACCGCTTCGCGCGCCGGACCGTGCCCGCCGGGGAGGCGACGCGCCGGTCCGGGTCCGAGACCGCAAGCCCGACCGTGCGGTCCCCCACATCCAGCGCCAGCAGCCGCCCGGCAGCCGGCAGGTCCTCAGCATCGACGAAGGGCATTGGCCGGGCCGGCTCAGTCTTCCTGCGCCAGCAATTCGCGCTGGGTGCGGCCCTTGTATTCGGTGCGGAAGCGGCCGCGGCGCTGGAGGATGGGCACCACCTGGTCCACGAACTCCTCGATGGCGCCGGGGCTGTAGATCGACGAGAGCATGAAGCCGTCGCCGCCGGCCTCGTCGAAGAACGCCTCCATCTGGTCCGCAACGCTCTCCGGCGTGCCGACGAACTGCGGCAGGCTCACGCTCTGCCCGTGGCGGCGCGCCACCTCCGCCAGCGTCATGGGCGTGCCGTCCGTCTTGCGGAAGCGGGTGCGCATACGCACCAGCTCCGGCTCCGGGCGCTCCAGCATGATGTCGTCGTCGCCGATGCCTGCGAGGTCCATGTTGAGATGGGCGGAGAGGATGGCCTTGCCCCCCTCGACCGGCACCAGCTCGTTGTGCTCCTCCTGCTTCTCGCGCGCATGCGCTTCGGTCTCGCCCAGGATCGGCTGCATGCCGAACAGGATGCGGCAGCTCTCGGGCCGGCGCCCGAAGCCCGCCATGCGCTCCTTGATGTCGGAGAGATAGGCGCCGGCGTCTTCCGCCCTCGGCTGGATGGCGAACACCGCATCGGCATAGCGGGCGGCGAAATCGCGCCCGCCGGGCGAGGTGCCGGCCTGGAGGATCGCCGGGCCGTTCTGCGGCGAGCGCACCACGTTGAGCGGCCCGCGCGAGCGGAAGAACTCGCCCTCATGCTCGATCCGGCGCACCTTGGAGGCATCCGCGAAGCGCGCGCCCTCGCGGTCCAGCAGCACCGCGTCCTCGTCCCAGCTGTCCCAGAGCTTCTGGCAGACCTGCATATATTCGTGCGCGCGCTCGTAGCGCCGCTCCGTCGGCTCGCGCTCCGTGCCGTAATTGGCGGCCTGGTTGCTGTTGATGGAGGTCACCACATTCCAGCCGACGCGGCCGGACGTCATGTGGTCGAGCGTCGCCCAGAGGCGGGCGGCATAGAAGGGATGCTGGTTGGAGACCGAGAAAGTGGCCGCGACGCCGATGCGCTCCGTCACTGCGCCGAGCCAGCCGAGCAGCGGCACCGGGTCGTGCTCCGGCGCCTGCACGGCATAGCGCAGCGCCGGCTCCAGCGAGCCCTGGTAGGTGTCCGAGATGTAGTTGAGGTCGGCGAAGAACACCATGTCGAACAGCCCGCGCTCGCAGGTGCGCGCGATATGCTCGTAGAGGCCCGGCCGGGCCCAGTCCCATGCAGGGTCGGTCTTCGGATGCCGCCACATGGCGAGGCTGTGATAGGTGGGCCCGTGCGTCAGGAACTGGGCCAGGTGCATCATCCCGCCGCGCGCCACCGCCTCCTCCCTATCCGTCCGTCAGCGCATCGCCGCCGAAGCGCTCGCGGGTCGCAATCTCGGCGACGCCGAGGCGGCGGAGCTTCGTCAGCTGGCGGGCCGGCCTGCCCAGCGGCACGACGGCCGCCACGGCGAAGTTCGCGGGGATATCGAGCAGGCGCCTGACTTCCGGCTCCTCGGCGACCGCGAGCGTGGTGATCGTGCCGCCGAGCCCGGCCTGGCGCGCCGCCAGCAGCGTGTTCCAGACGAACGGGTAGATCGACGCGCCGGAGATCACGCCGACGCGGTCCAGATAGCGGTCCATCGAAGCGACAGCGCCGAGATCGACGATGAAGACCAGCACCACCGGCGCTTCCTTGAACGGCTCGGTCAGGCGCGACGGCGGCCGCGTTGCGGCGGCTTCCTCGTCCGTGACCGCCGAGGGATGCACCGTGTTCCAGGGGCTCTCGCCGCGCTTGACCTGGGCCGCGTAGCGCTTCGCCGCCGGCTCGGCCAGCGCCGCCAGCCGGGCCTTCGTGGCCGGGTCGCGGACGACGATCACCCGGTTGCCCTGCCGGTTGCCGCCGCTCGGCGCGAAACGCGCGACCTCGAGCAGCCGGCCGATCGTCTCGTCCGGCACCGGGTCGTCCGTGAAGTCCCGGCAGGCGAAGGTGGTCCGCATCGCCTCGTCGAGTTCCATGGCCTTCCGTCTCCCCCAAATGCCTCGCCAAGCGGGACTCTTGCAGCAACCGCCCCGCCCGGCAAGAGAGCGCCCCGGTCAGGCGCCGTCGTCGATGGTGTGCAATTCGCGGCGCAGGATCTTTCCGGTCGAGTTGACCGGGAGGTCCGGGACGAACTGGATCTGCCGCGGCACCTTGTAGGGGGCCAGGTGCTTGCGGCAATGGGCCACGATGCTGTCCACCGTCGGCTCGGCGCCGGGACGCGGCACGATATAGGCCTTGGCAAGCTCGCCCTTCTCGCGGTCCGGCACGCCGCCGACGGCCGCCATCGAGACATCGGGATGGGCCGCCAGCACCCGCTCCAGCTCCGCCGGATAGACGTTGAAGCCGGCGGTGTTGATCATGTCCTTCTTGCGGTCCACCACCCAGAGGAACCCGTCCTCGTCCCGGGTGGCGACATCGCCGGTGCGGAACCAGCCGTCCTCGTCGAAGGCCTCCTTCGTCGCCGTCTCGTTGCCGTAATAGCCCATGGGGACGATGGGACCGCGAATCAGCAATTCGCCCGGCTCGCCCACCGGCGCGGTCTGCCTGCTGTCCTCCAGGGCGCCGATGCGCGCCTCCACATAGGGTATGGCGACGCCGATGGAGCCGAGCCGGCGCTCGCAGGCCGAGGCATGGGTCGTGCCGGGGCCGGCCAGTTCCGTCATGCCCCAGAGCTCCAGCAAGGTCGCGCCGAACTTCTCCTCGACCTCAGCGGCAGTGGCCGGCGGGATGGTCTGCCCGCCGGTCGTCATCCGCTCGAGGCTCGACAGGTCGTATTTGCCCATGGCCGGGTCGGCCAGCATGTACATGAACCCGGTCGGCACCGCTTCCAGCATGGTCGCACGGTAGCGTTCGACCGAGCGCAACATCGCTTCGGCCTCGAACCGCTCCAGCAGCACCATTGTCGTTCCGCAGAGCAGGGCGCAATTCATCACCACCATGCCGTAAACATGCGAGAGCGGCAGGGCGCTGACGGTGGTGTCGGCCGCCGTCCGGCCGTGCATCAGCGCCGTCCCCGCCGTCCCGACCGCGATGGCGCGGCCCGACATCATCGCGCCCTTCGGATGGCCGGTCGTGCCCGAGGTGTAGCCGATGGCACCGAGCTCATCGAGGCCGCGCGGACGCGCCTCGAACTCATCCGGCATGTTGGCGATGAACTCCTCGTAGGTCACGGCCCCGGCCGGCGCCTCGTCCGCCGCGAACACGACCTGTTCCACAGCGGTCTCCGCCAGCGCCTCGAACAGGGCCTCGCCCTTGCCCGGCCCGGCCAGCAGCAGCTTCGCGCCGCAATTGCCGGCGATATAGCCGATCTCGCCTGCGGTCAGCATGGCGGTGACCGGGTTGAGCACGGCCCCGGCCTTGGCGGTGCCGTAGTAGGCCGCCATCCAGTCGAACGTATTGGGGGCGCAGAGCGTGACCCGGTCGCCGGGTTCGATGCCCGCGGCCACGAGCGCATTGGCGAAGCGGTTGGCCCGCCGGTCCAGCGCGTCGAAGCTATAGGGCACGTCCTCGAAAATCACCGCCCGCCTGTCGCCGAACGCCGCCGCAGCCCTCGCCGGCATCTCGCCGAGTGTCACCAGCATCACCATCCTCCCTGCTCGATTCCCGTCCTCTTCCATCCCGAAGCCAAAGTCCGGGCGCCGGTCCAGCCTTTCCACCGGGTTCGGGCGGCCTATTATCCCCCTCCTCCGGCTTTCGGCAGGAGCGCTCCCGTTGGACCGCAGCCCGCTCTACATCTGGCTCGTCACCGCGACGGGGCTGCTGGCATTCTTCACCATGGTGTTCTCCAGCACCATGGCGAATGTTGCAATCCCGCATGTCATGGGCGCGTACGGCATCGGGCAGGACCGGGCGCAGTTCCTCGCCACCGCCTTCCTCGCCACCAATACGGCGAGCCTGCTCCTCAACCGCTGGCTGGTCGCCCGCATCGGCCAGAGGAACGCCTTCGCGCTCTCGCTGATCCTGTTCACCGTCGGCAGCATGATCTGCTGGTGGGCGCCCAATTTCGGCCTGATCGTCTTCGGCCGCATCGTCCAGGGCCTGTCCTCCGGCATCGTGCAGCCGCTCGTCATGGTGGTGCTGTTCCAGGTCTTCCCGCCGAACCGGCGGGGCCTCGCCATGGGCCTGTTCAGCATGGGCGTGGTGTTCGCGCTCGGCCTCGGACCCGCGATCGGCGGCCTCGCCATCGACCTGCTGGAATGGCGCTACATCTTCATCGTGCCGCTGCCCGCAGCGGCGGTGGCATTCCTGCTGGGCTTCATCTTCATTCCCGAACGCGAACAGCGCGCGCCGCTGGAGCCCTTCGACGCGCTCGGCTTCGCACTGATCGCGACCGCCATATTCCTCCTCACCACCGGCATCGCCTCAGGCCAGCGAGAGGGCTGGTTCTCGGACTACATGCTGGCGATCTGGGGCGGGTTCATCGTCACCGGGGCGGGCTTCGTGCTCTCGCAATGCCGGGCGAACGCCAGCCTGCTCGACCTCGGCCTGTTCCGGAACCTGCGCTTCGCCGCCGCCGGAACGACCAGCTTCGTCTTCGCCTTCGCCTCCTTCGGCACGGTCTATATCTTCCCCGTCTTCGGCCAGATCGTGCCGGGCTACACGGCTACGGAGGCCGGCTCCCTGCTGCTGCCCGGCTGCATCGTCGCCTCGCTGCTGCTGCCGCTCGCCGGGCGGCTTTCGGACCGTTATCCGGCGCCGCTAATCGTCTTCGGCGGCATGGCGGCGGCGTTGGTGAGCGCGGTGTTGATGGCGGGCGCGGACAGCGATACCGCCTTCTGGACCATTGCGGGCTACCTGCTGGTGAACCGCATCGGCGTCGCCTTCGTCACGCCGGCGATCAACAACACAGCGCTCGCCGCCCTCGAACCCCGGCAGCTCGACAGCGGCGCGGGCGTGGTGAACCTGCTGCTGATGCTCGGCGGGTCCTGCGGCATCAACATCCTGGTGGTGGTGCTGGAACGGCGCATCGGGCACCACAGCGATGCCTTCGCCGCAACCCAGACGGCGGCCAACGACGCCACGCGCGAGCTTCTCGGCCAGGTTGGCGGGCTGCTCGGCCGCGCCGGCCTGCCAGACGGTGTGCGCGAACAGGCGGCGCTCGACTATCTGGGCCACATGGTGACCGCGCAGGCGAACATGCTGGGCTTCCAGGACGGTTTCATCGCCATGGCGGTGTTCTGCCTCTTGCCGATGCTGCCCGTCTGCCTGCTGATCGGCAGCAAGCGACCGGGGGCCGCTCCTATTCGACGGTGACGGACTTGGCGAGGTTGCGGGGCTGGTCCACATCGGTGCCCTTGGCCACCGCCGTGTGGTAGGCGAGAAGCTGCACCGGGATCGCATAGAGGATCGGCGCGACGAACGGATCGACTGCGGGCATCTCCACCGC
The DNA here is from genome assembly GCA_002238885.1 of Alphaproteobacteria bacterium bin95. Taxonomy (GTDB): domain Bacteria; phylum Pseudomonadota; class Alphaproteobacteria; order Bin95; family Bin95; genus Bin95. The sequence goes on from MPNF01000027.1 coordinate 6,610, forward strand.
AGCCTCCGCATGGTCGCCCACGGCCTCTATGCCGGCCGCGTCGCTCACCAGGATAACCCGCCCGCCGCGCGCCGCGACCTGGCGGATGTTGGAGGCGGTCTTGTCGAACAGCCGGTCCGAGGGCGCGATGGCGACCACAGGCACGTCTTCGTCGATGAGCGCGATAGGCCCGTGCTTCAACTCGCCCGCGGCATGGCCGGCGGCGTGGATATAGGAAAGCTCCTTGAGCTTCAGCGCCCCTTCGAGCGCGATGGCGAAGCTGGTGCCGCGCCCGATATAGAGCACATCGCGCGCGCCCGCGATGCGGTGCGCCAGCGCCTCGATGCCATCGTCCTGCTCCAGTATGTCCGCCGTGCGCGAGGGCACTTCCAGCAGCGCTTCGGTCAGCCGCCCGGCCTCCCTCCCGTCTATCGCGCCCCTCGCAAGCGCCGCCGCGATCGCCAGCGCCGCCAGCACGACGAGCTGTGTGGTGAAGGCCTTGGTGGAGGCAACGCCGATCTCCGGGCCGGCGAGCGTGTGGATCACGGCATCGCTTTCGCGCGCAATCGCGCTCTCCGCCACATTGACGATGGAGACCGAATGAAGGCCTTGCCGGCGCGCGTAACGCAGCGCCTCCAGCGTGTCGATGGTCTCGCCCGACTGCGAGATCTGGAGCGCCATGCCGCCCCGATCCAAGGGCGGCTCGCGGTACCGCAGCTCGGAGGCGATATCGAGATCGACCGGCAGTCGGGCAAGGCTCTCCAGCCAGTATTTCCCGACCAGGCCCGCATAGTAGGCCGTGCCGCAGGCGGACGCGGTGACACGCCCCACCGAGGCGAAGTCGATGCCGAGCTCCGGGAGCGCAACCGCGCGCGTCAGCGGGTTGAACAGCGCCCGGAGCGTGTCCCCGATCACGGTCGGCTGCTCATGGATCTCCTTCTGCATGTAGTGGCGGTAGTTGCCCTTGCCGATCATCGCGCCCGCGAGCCGATTGCGGCGCACGGGCCGTTCGACCGCGCGGCCTTCGGCATCGCGCACCTCCGCCCCGCTGCGCGAGAAAATCGCCCGGTCGCCTTCTTCGAGGAAGGCGATACGGTCCGTGAAAGGCGCAAGCGCCAGCGCATCGGAGCCAAGGAACATCTCGCCCTCGCCCGGACCGAAGGCAAGCGGGCTGCCCCGCCGCGCGCCGATCATCAGGTCCTGCTCGCCGGCGAACAGGATGGCGAGCGCAAACGCCCCCTCCAGCCGCTTCAGCGCCGCATCGGTCGCGGAAACGGGGTCCATTCCCCGTTCGAGATTGCGGGTGATGAGCTGCACCACAGCTTCCGTGTCGGTCTCGGTGACGAAGGTGCAGCCCTCCGCCTCGAGCTCGCGGCGCAAGGCCAGGAAGTTCTCGACGATGCCGTTATGGACCACCGCCACGCGGCCGGTGGCATGCGGATGGGCATTGGTTTCATTGGCCGCGCCGTGCGTCGCCCAGCGCGTATGGCCGATGCCGGAAGCTCCTTCCACCGGCTTCGCCGCCACCAGATCGCGCAGGCGGTCGATCTTGCCCTCCGCGCGCCGGCGGCGGATCGCTCCGTTGTCCAGCACCGCGATGCCGGCGGAATCGTAGCCGCGATATTCGAGCCGCCTCAGCGCGTCGATCAGCGGCCACGCGACCGGCCCGCTCCCGAGAATGCCGATAATGCCGCACATGCGCCGCCCCCGGTCAGTCGCCGGAGGACTGGCGGTTGCGCCGCATGCGCAGCCGGGCGGCCCAGCCCTTGCGTTCGGTCTGCTGGGCGCGTTCCACCACCAGCGCGTCCGCCTCGACATTGCGGCTGACAGTCGAGCCCGCGCCCACCACGGCGCCGGGGCCGACGGTGACGGGGGCGACCAGCGCGGTGTTGGAGCCGATGAAGGCGCCCGCGCCAATCTCGGTCCGGTGCTTGCGGAAGCCGTCATAGTTGCAGGTGATCGTGCCCGCGCCGATATTGGCGTCCGCGCCGACATGGGCATCGCCGATATAGGCGAGATGGTTCGCCTTGGAGCCCGCCTCCAGCACGGCGTTCTTCACCTCGACGAAATTGCCGACTCCGGCTCCGGGCCCGACATCGGCGCCGGGCCGGAGCCGTGCATAGGGGCCGACTCGCGCGCCGGAACGCACGATCGCTCCCTTCAGGTGGCAAAAAGCCCGGATTTCCGCGCCCTCCTCCACCGTCACCCCGGTCAGGAACACGGTGTTCGGGCCGACGGTCACATCCCTGCCGAAGCGCGTGTCGTAGCTGAGATAGACGGTTTCCGGCATCGGCATGGTGACGCCGGCGGCGAAGGCACGCTCCCGGAGCCGGCGCTGCATCGCGGCCTCGGCGCCGGCGAGTTCGGCGCGCGAGTTGATGCCCAGCGCCTCCTCCTCGGCAGCTTCTACCAGCGCCGTCCCCATTCCGTCCGCCCGCGCGAGCGCCACGATGTCGGTCAGGTAGTATTCGCCCTTGGCATTGTCGTTGCCGACCCGCTCGAGCAGGGAGAAAAGGCAACGCCCGTCAACCGCCATGATGCCGGAATTGCAGACCGGCAGCGCGCGCACATCCGGCCCGGCGTCGCGCCATTCCACGATCGCTTGCGGCTTTCCCCCAACATCCTGCACGACGCGGCCGTACTGGTTGGCGCCGGAGGGACGCATCCCCAGCACGGCGACGGCGGCGCCGTCTGCCAGCGAATCCGCGAGTGCCTGCATTGTCGAGGCCCGGAGCAGCGGCGTATCGGCGAACAGCACCAGCACGGTCCCGTCGAAGCCGGCCAGCGCGTCGCGGGCGGCAAGCACGGCATGGGCGGTGCCGAGGGGTTCGGCCTGCACGGCCGTCTCCGCCGGCACGGCTCCGGCCGCCACCCGGTCCATGCCGGGCCCGGTGATGCAGACCGCCCGTTGCGGCGCAAGTTCGCCCAGCGTGTCGAGCACATGGGCGATCATCGTCCGCCCCGCGATTTCATGCAGCACCTTCGGCATGGAAGAGCGCATGCGCTCGCCCCTGCCTGCCGCCAGCACCACCGCCGCGAGCGAGCGCCGCGCCATGTCTATCCCTCCGGTCTGCGAACCCGGCCCAAAACTATGCGAAACTCATTGCGGCACAATCGGCCGCGGTTCAAGCTTTGTTGCGGATTATGACAATCGAAACCGTCATCTTCGATCTCGACGGCACGCTGGTGGACAGCGCCGCGGATATCGCCTTCGCAGCGAACGCGGCGCTGACGGGCGAGGGCCTTGAACCGGTCACGAGCGAGGAGGCCGCGGGCCTGATCGGCGACGGCGCCCGCAAGGCCGTCCAGCGCGCCTTCGCGCTGCGCGGGGGCCCTGCGGACAGGGATGCCCTCGACCGCGGCGAACGCGCCTTCTCACAGGCCTATGTCGACCCCGGCCAGCCGATTCTCGGCCGGCTCTATTCCGGCGTGCCGGAGACGCTCGCGCGGATGGCCCGCGCCGGGATCGCTCTCGGTGTGTGCACCAACAAGCCGCTGGCGGCGGCCCGCCATACGCTTTCCGCCCTGGACATTGCGGACCGTTTTGCGGTGCTGGTCGGCGGCGACTGCACACCCTTCCGCAAGCCCGATCCCCGCCATCTGCTCGCCTGTCTGCAGCCGCTCGGCGGCCGGCCCGAGACGTCCGCCATGGTCGGCGACTCGACGAATGACGAACAGGCCGCACGCAGCGCCGGCATCGCCTTCGTCGGCGTGACTTTCGGTTACGGCCGGCTGAGCGGCGCGGCGCGCGTCGTGGACCGCTTTTGCGATATTCCCGAGGCTCTCGGCCTCTGACCCGCGTTCCACCAGACCGGCAAGGACCCTTCCCGCCATGACTCACGAATATGTCTCCGTCGCGCGCGAGGGCCGCGTCGCGACCGTCACCTTCGACCGGGGCAACCGGCTCAACCCGCTTTCCCTTCAGGCCATCGAGGAGCTGACGGAAGTGGCGTCGGGTTTCTCCGCCGATCTCGAAACCTCGGCCATCGTGCTGCGCACGCCCGACGGCAGCGGCTTCTCGGCCGGGCGCGACCTGTCGGATCCCGCGATGGAACTGCGCCGCGACAAGCCGATGCTCGCCCGGCGCCATGCGGCCGGGGCGGGCAAGCGCCTCTGCGCCGCCTGGGAGGGGCTTGAGCAGTTCACCATTGCCGCGATCGAGCGCTTCGCCATCGGCGGCGGGCTCGCGCTGGCGGCTGCATTCGACCTCCGCGTGATGGGCGCCGGCGCGCATTTCCGCGCGCCGGAAGTGGCGCTCGGCCTCTCCATGAGCTGGGGCACGATTCCGCGCCTCGTGGCGCTTGTCGGGCCGGCGCGCGCCAAGCAGATCCTCTGCCTCGGCAACGACCGCATCGAGGCGGCCGACGCGCTTGCCTGGGGGCTGGCGCAGGAGGTCGTGGAGGACGGTCAGGCGCCGACGCGCGCGCTCGAACTCGCGGCCCGCGCCGCCGCCATGCCGCCCGTGCCGCTGCGCATGACCAAGACCACCGTCAACGCCATTGCCGGCGCGCTGGCCGGTGCCGCCATCCACATGGACACCGAGGAGGTCATGCTGACCGAACTGACCGAGGACTTCGCCGAAGGCGTCGCCGCCTTCCGGGAGGCGCGCCCGGCCAATTTCCGGGGGGCCTGACCGGCCCGGCCGCGCAGGAACGAATACGGCACGACTGGCCCCGCCCGGCTCGCCAGTGCTATGTTGCGGAGCGCCGCCGGGCGGGGAGTCCGGGCGGAAGCCCCGAAAAGGACAGCGCATGACGGACAGGATGGACGAAGGCGGCAGCGCGGCCGGCCGGCGGCGATGAACGCCCCGCTTGCGCCTTACGCCGCCTCGCCGTCGGACGCGCGGGGGCGGCGCTATCCGGAACCGGAGTCCGGCGACCGCACGCCGTTCCAGCGCGACCGCGACCGCATCCTCCATTCCACCGCATTCCGCCGCCTGCAATACAAGACCCAGGTCTTCGTCTGCGACGAGGGCGACCACTATCGCAGCCGGCTGACGCACTCGCTCGAAGTCGGCCAGATCGCGCGCGGCATCTGCCGGAGCCTCGCGCTCGAGGAAACGCTGGCCGAGACGCTGGCGCTGGCGCACGACCTCGGCCACACCCCCTTCGGCCATGCGGGCGAAGCCGCGCTGGATGCGGCGCTCGGCGGCTTCGGAGGCTTCGACCACAATGTGCAGACGCTGCGCATCGTCACCCGGCTGGAGGCCCGCTACGCCGCTTTCGACGGCCTCAACCTGACCTGGGAGACGCTGGAGGGCCTCGCCAAGCATAACGGGCCGGTCGCACCCGGCGCCGTTCCGGCGCCCATTGCCAACCTGGACCGCGAGCTTGAGCTCCGGCTCGATGAGTGGCCGGGACTCGAAGCGCAGGCCGCCGCGCTCGCCGACGACATCGCCTACAACAACCACGATATCGACGACGGCGTGCGCGCCGGGCTGATAGACCTCGACGACCTGCACGACCTGCCCCTGTTCGGGGCCGCGCTGGCCGAGGTGGAAGGGTGCTACGGAAAGCTGCCGCCGGCGCGCCTCATCCACGAGACAGTGCGCCGGGGGGTGCGCGCCATGGTGGCCGACACGGTGGGCGAGACCCGCCGGCGGCTCGCCGAGACCCGGCCCGAGAGCGCTGACGATGTCCGCAGGGCAGGCCGGCCGCTGGTCGCCTTTTCGGATTCCATGGCGGAGGCGGAGCAGGCGCTCAAGAGCTTCCTGCACAAGCGGCTCTACCGCCATCCGCATGTGGCGGCGGAGACCGAGCAGGCAGGGGTCGTGGTGACGGATCTGTTCCGTTCGCTCTTTGCCCGGCCCGAGGCGCTGCCCCCGGAATGGCAGAGCCGCACGGACAGCGCAAACGCCTGTCGGACGGCGCGCGTCGTGGCGGACTATATTGCCGGCATGACCGACCGCTACGCATTCCGGGAACACGCCCGCCTCTGCAATGGAGACCGGCGACCGCGATGAACGTCTTTCGCGAGCTTGGACAGGCCGTGCGTGACGCCCTTCGCGCTGTTGCGGACGGGCTCGACGCGCCTGCCGCCGGCGTGGAATTGCCGCGTGACCCCACGCATGGGGATTTCGCCACCAATGCGGCGATGTCGGCAGCCCGCGCCGCCGGCATGAAGCCCCGCGACCTGGCGGAAACGCTTGCCGGACGCCTTCGCGCGGACGACAGGATCGCCAGCGCGGAAGTCGCTGGGCCCGGCTTCGTCAACCTGCGTGTGACGCCGGCTTTCTGGCAGGCGAAGATTCCTGAAATCCTGGCCGCCGGCGAAGCCTATGGAGACTCGGACCTCGGGGCGGGCCGCAAGGTCAATGTCGAGTATGTCTCCACCAACCCGACCGGCCCGCTGCATGTCGGCCATGCGCGGGGCGCCGTGTTCGGCGATGCGCTTGCCCGCCTGCTCGCCAGGGCCGGCTATGCGGTCACCACCGAGTATTACATCAACGATGCCGGCGCGCAGGTGGATGCGCTCGCCCGCTCCGTCCACCACCGCTATCTGGAGGCGCTGGGCGCGGCGCCCGGCGCGATGACGGAGGAGATGTATCCGGGCGACTACCTGGAACCCGTGGGCGCGGCGCTCGCCGATGAGTTCGGCGCGCGCTACCGGGACGCCGCCGAGAGCGAGTGGCTGGCGCCGTTCCGCGAGCGCGCCGTCGCGGCGATGATGGCGGCGATCCGCGAGGACCTCGCCGCCGCCGGCATCGAGCAGGAGGTGTTCGCGTCCGAACGCGCGCTCGTCGAATCGGGCGGCGTCGAGCGCGCCATTGCCGGGCTGGAGGAAAAGGGGCTGATCTATTGGGGCGTGCTGGACCCGCCCAAGGGCAGGAAGCCCGAAGACTGGGAGCCCGGCCGCCGGCAGATGCTGTTCCGCTCGACCGAGGCGGGCGACGATGTGGACCGGCCGCTGAAGAAGTCGGACGGCGGCTGGACCTATTTCGCCTCCGACATCGCCTACCACATGGACAAGGCGGCGCGCGGCTTCGAGGAACTCATCGATGTCTGGGGCGCCGACCATGGCGGCTATGTGAAGCGGATGCAGGCGGCGGTGTCGGCCGCGACCGGCGTCGGGCTCGACGTGAAGATCTGCCAGCTGGTGCGCGTGCTGCGCGGCGGCGAGCTGGTGCGCATGTCGAAGCGCAGCGGCGACTTCGTGACCTTGAAGGAGGTGGTGGACGAGGTCGGGCGGGACGCGCTGCGCTTCCTGATGCTCACCCGCCGCAACGATGCGCCGCTCGATTTCGACCTCGCCCAGGCGGTGGC
>MPNF01000028.1 GCA_002238885.1 Alphaproteobacteria bacterium bin95
CGCATGGTCGAGTATCCAGGCGACCTCGTCGGCCGCGAGGCGGTAGTTGAGCGGCAGGAAGATTGCGCCGATATGGCTCGCGGCGAAGGCGAGGTCGTAGAAGGCGGGGCTGTTCCTGAGGCAGGCGGCAACGACATCGCCGGGGCCCAGGCCGAGGGCCGCCAGCCTGCCGGCCATCGCGGTCATGTTGTCCCGGAGCGCGCCGTAGCCGAGGCGCAGATCCTCGAAGACGAGCGCCTCTCGGTCCGGCGTCCGCCGGGCGTGGAAGTCGATGAAGCCGGTAAGCGCAATCATGTCCCTGCCAAGCCTCGCCGTCCCCGCACGCCGATGCAAGGCTGCACGCTCGCGCAGCGCAAGGAAAAGGCCGGCATGGACAGGGTCCATGCCGGCCGCAAGGCACAGGGAGGAGAATATGGGGACATATGCGGCGCCGGGACCGGGGAAGCCCCGCCACCGGCCGGGACAATGGCTGCCAATTGGGGCGCAAATAGGGCGCGGATGCGGGTAATTTGCGGTTCCGGCTTCAGGCGTAATAGTGGATTTCGAGCAGCATGCACCCGCCATCGGAGCGGAACGGGCCGTGATAGGCGCCGGGCGGTCGGCAGGCATAGGTGTTGGGCGCGAATGTCTCCGCATCCTTCCCGACGCCGACGGCAAGGTCGCCCGAGAGCAGATAGACCTCCTCCCAGTAGTCGTGGACGAAGGGCTCTGTGGTGAAGGCGCCCGGCGCGAAGCGCAGCAGGCGCGAGCGGTTGCCCTGGCTGGCGGCCTCGTCGAGCCCGCCGGCCAGTATCTTCTGCTCGATGCCGGCCGGATAGCCCTCCGGGACCTCCCAGCCAGAGTCCAGATCGACGCTGTGGAACTCCAGATGCCCCTTGTCGAACATCGTCCCGGCCCTCCCTGCCGCTGTCGTTCGCGCGGCGCCCACTCTGCCACAGGGGACCCGCCAACGGAATGCACGGACGGGCGCCGGAAGCCTCGCCCGACCTCAGGGGGCCACTCCAGCGACGTGTCATGAAATGTCATGTTCCGTCATTTTTCCTTTTTTGTTTTGCCTGCATTGGTCCTTCCTTCCACTCCCGTTCCTGCCGCCAGGGAACCCGGGGTCGTCATGAAATGTCATGTTTTGTCATGTTCCGGGCGCCGCCTGCATTTCCATGCCCGGTCTCTCCTGCATCGTTCCTCCTTCCCGTTCCCCGCCTCCCGGCGGTGGAACCCTTTTTCGCGCGTATCGCGCGCGGGTGCAGGCGCCCGTTAGCGCCGGCGCGGTTCGCGCGCCTGATTGCGCGCGCACACGAGGCAAGCGCAGGGCGCACGTCTCCCCTCTGTTTCCCGGGGGTGTTTTTTCGCGCCGGCGCGAAACGGGAGGCGATGCGGCTCCGCGAATGCCGCTGCCTTCCGCCCGATTCATATTGGCATTGAACCTCTCAGGTCAAGCTCTTTACAGGAATTTTTCCATTTTTGTGAACAAACCAAAATCTTCGGCCCGGAGGCCTCGTCCCCGTCAGAAGCGACCCGGCCCCCGACGCCCGGCCGCATGGGCTGCCCGGCCGGCGCGGACCGTATCGGCATCGGCCCTGACCTGTGTCAGGATCGGCCCGTTTCGACCTTCCGGCGGATGCGCAGCGGGCGTGTGGGAAGGCGGGAATGCGCGGCTGCCCGAAGGTGTAAAGCATGTCCAATTTCCCGAGACGCCGGCCCGGTCCGGACGCCCCCGGAGACCTCAGTCCGGTCGAAGACGGCCGGGCGGGGCGCAGCCTCCGGTCGCGGCCGCCGGAAACGGTCATGCGCCTCGCCCGCCTCGGCGCATTCCACCAGACGCGTCTGAGTTTCCTCAGGGCGACGCTGCGTCAGGTTGCGGCCGGCGGATACCGCTTCGGCTACGACCGCTGGGAGATCGGGGACGACGGCACCGGCACGGCGGTCTATGCCGCGCGGGGACCGGAGCGGGCCTGTTCGCTGGTCTGTTTCGCGCACGACCTCGACCCGGCAATGCGGACCGACCGGGTGATCGCCGAGGCCTGGGACGCAACCTACGTCCTGTATGACGGTATTCCAGACGACAGCGAGATCGACCGCTTGCGCGCCAATGTGCCGAAGCAGGAGGCCGGACGCTACCGCCACACCGACATAGTCCTATCACCACAGCTTTCCTGGCAGGGGCTTGGGAGCGAAGCTGTTGGATTCGTCGCAGGTTGTCAACAGGCGGTTGTTCGGCGAGCGCATATCGACGCTGCGTTTGCACGTTTGCGTAGTAGCGCTTGTCGGCGCGGCGTGGCTGGGGGGCTGCGGCTGGCTGGAGCCGGAACAAGCGGTAGAAGACGCGGCGGAGATTGAGCGGCGTGTAGCTGGCTTCCGGGGCTCCCGGCCAGAAAATCCGGGTTACCGCTCGCTGCGGACCGCAGACGGGCCGTATCTGGCGGTTAGGCCGGTATTCGAGGAGAGGGCGGAGCTTCCGGAAGAGCTGCGTGCGGAGTCTGGGCTTGTCGTGCCACTGGTCGATATACCGGGCGACGAGAGTCTGGCCAAACGGATTGAGGAAGCAGCCGGGCTTAGTGTTCGTCTGGTTGGCCGCGCTACCGATGAGGGGACGGATCCGGACGAAGCAAGAGTCGGGACGCCGGATACAGGTGGGCATGCCGCAGGATGGATGGCGGCCTTGCGGGACGATCTGACTCTGCAGGGCGGGCTGTTTGTCGGGCCAGGGGACAGGCTGCTCGACAAGTGGACGGCAGCTGCGGGTTACGAATGGCAGTATCTGGCCGAGAGCCAAACGATCGAGGTAGTCCGGTGGAAGACGCAGATCTTCCAGATCAACGCGCTCACAGGTGAGACGACGTACAACTCGCGGATTTCGACAAGCGGCGGCGGTGGCGATGAGACGTCGGGAACGTCAGGGCAGTCGATCCGGACCGACATGGAATACAAACCCTGGGAGGACATAAGGAAGGAAGTAGGAGCACTACTGGGGGTCGACGGGGAAAGGCCGAACGAGAGGGGCGAGAGTGCGGTGGTGTCGCCGTCCTGGGCTACGGTCACGGTGACGGGGCTTCCGCGAACGATCGAGCGGGTCCGCCAGTATCTATGGCATCTCAACCGGAACATTCTCAGGCCGATCACGTTGTCAGCGCACCTTTACGCGCTGCGGATGGACAAGGGTTCGGATCTGGAGCTCGGCCTCGCGGGGGTTATTCCGCAGATTTTCGGTTCGGACTTCCGGGTGAATGTAAACGGCGGGACGATTTCGATCGTGCGGCCGACGGTCGCGTCGCGCTCCAGCCTGAATGCGACTGTGACTGCGCTGCGAACCGTGGGGACGGCGTCGCGACTGCTATCGGCCGATATACCGAGCCTGAACGGCCAGCCGACCGAGTTCTTCGATGTCTTCGATCACAGGTATCTGAAGGAGATCGAGACAAGCACCGATGACGGTGTGGTGAACGTGAAGTTGAAGCCTGGCGAGGTCTGGAGCGGTTTCGGGCTGAGCTATGTGGGCCGGATCGTGGGCAATGACGCGGTCCTCGCGCGGATTACGGTGACGATCCAGGACGCTCCGACGTTCACGGTGTTCGGGGCCGCCGGCAACCAGATTCAGTTGCCGTCGGCGGGCCGTCGCGCGGTGGTGGTGACGCAGCATATCGAGCGCGGCGCCGTGCTCCTTCTTTCGGGGTTTTCCGACCGACAGTCGAGCGAGACGCGCGCGGGCACATTCGATCCGAACATTCCGCTGCCCGAAGGTGAGCGTCGAGGAAACGTGGACAGGGTCGAGACCGTTCTTCTGGTCACGGCCGATGCGGCGCCGCCGATGGGAATCACCGAAATGTCCGGAGGAAGAGGCTTTCGGCGGCAGGGGGTGGCGGGAACGCTTGTTGGTGCGATGGAAGCCGACGGATGAGCGTTCTCCGGATCGGCGGGGGTTGCCTGGGCGCGGGGCTCGGGGGGGGGGGGGGGCCCGGGGGGGGGTGGGCCGCGGGGGGGCGTCGAGTGGGAGCGAGGCCTCGTGGTCGGTAGCGCCGCGAGGCGGATCGCGCGGCAGCGCAGGCGTCCGCTGGCGGTGGATGTAGTAGGTCAGACCGGCTTCCTGGATGAGGCTGAGGGCGCTGAGAGCACGAAGCCGCTTGCAGGCGTGCTGGCGACGCTGCTGCAGAAGCGTTCGGAAGCGGAGGATTGGGTCGCCTTTGTTGAGGAAGACGCGGATGCGGAGGCGGAGCGGCGCCTGGCGGTGATCCGGTTCCGGTTGACGGGGCCTTCCAGGACGGGCGCGCCGGCGCTGCATGTCGCGATGGACGCCGGGGGACGGCTCGAACAGATGCTGGTGAACTCCGTCGGCCCGATCGAGCTCTGGGCGCTCAACACGGCGCCGCGCGATGTCGCGCTGCGCAACCGGGTCCAGGCGCGGCTCGGCGCTGCGGCGGGGCGCGCGGCGCTGGCCGCCATGTTCCCTTCCGGCTCGGCCAGGGACCGAGTCGATGCGGAGGTTCGGGCGCTCGAGGGACGCGGCATGGAGGCCTCGGTCGAGGAGGCGGAGATCCTGGACGGGCTCGCCGAAGAAACGGTGCGCCGGGCCGCTCGGGCGGCTGCGTAACGGGCGGTTGAACGGAGCGGACAAGAAGACAGTGAAGGAGAGAGGCCTTGGGACCGATTGAAAAGCATGAGCTGCGCCGTGCGCTGGCGGAGGCGGTCTTTCAGGCGCCGGTTCCTCCACCGGAGCCCGGCGATCCGGTTTGCCGCGAGTGCGGGTGCTGGGACTGGAACGCCTGCGTGGATGCCCATGACGGGCCGTGCTGGTGGGTCGAGGAAGATCTGTGTTCGGTCTGCGCTGCACGGATGCAGGCGAATGCGGACCCTGCATATTCGGGCCTCTTCGCGGTGGACGGACCGTGAGGAGGCTGACGGCGGCGGTGGGCGCGGTGGCGATGCTGCTGGCGGCGGCGCCGGCGGCCGGTCAGTCGGGAGGCTCTGCCGATTGCGATCCGGCGGTCGAGAAGGCGCTCGAGGAGTCGGCCGTGCGTGGCGTGGAGCGCGACCAGGTCATCATCCGCCACCAGGAAGAGGGGATCGGCGATCCGGACTCGATCTACGATTTGTCCTGCGACCTGCTGAACTTTCCGACCTGGGACGCGCTGGTGCGGCTGCCGAGCCTGCCGGACCTGTTCGGGGAGCTTTGCGATGCGGCGAAGAAGGTATGGCGGGAGAAGATCACGCGGCCGTTCGACCGGGCGATCTACGGCCTCGATCGTGAGCTGGGCGTTCTGCCGGGACTGGACGTCCGGTCCGGGACGCGCCGGCTGCCGGGAGTGGACCCGGATGCGGGCAAGGTGTTTCGCGGCATCGTGGGAGAGGAAGAGTCATGATTCGGACAGTCGGGGCGGCGCTCGTTGCGGTCGCGTTGTCGATGCTCGCGGTGCCGGAAGCGAATGCGGGCTGTTGCAGTTGCGCGTGGAGTGCATCGAGGTCGGCGGCGCGCACGGTCATCGAGAAGGTAAACATGCGCATCGATGAGATGGAAAGCAGCATCGTCGACACGCTGGAGCTCCAGACGGCGCAGCTCTCCGGATATATCGCCGAGGGCGCGAAGTCGGTGACCGATGCGCTCGATGCGCAGACCAAGCTGCAGGCGGAGATCGCGCGCGACGAGGCCGAGACCCAGTCGAAGCTGGAGCACCGGCCGACCTCGTCGGGCTGTCGGGTGGTAACCGGGATGACGGGACTTGCCGAAGGTCGTGAGGCGGGCGCACAGGCGAGCGCAAGGGCCGGTTCCGGCGAGACGGGAAGAATCGGTGGTGACAGTGCAGTTGTGAGGGATGCGGGTATGGCGCCCGATGCGCGTGCTCGGTACCGCGTCTGGACGAAGAAACACTGCAGTCCGGAGCGCCTCAAGGCAGGAGCGGATGTGTGCGAGGGCGATCCCCGGTGGCACGACGCGGATCTGAAGGCAGGATCGCTGTTCGACGTCGATACCTTCGGGGATGCCGAGGAGCGTTTGGCTGCCGATGCACTCGGGAAAAACCTGGCGGCGCCGCTGGTCTGGGACCGCTTTCCGCTGAGGGCGGTCGACACGGATCAGGACCGCGAGCTCGCGATGCTTGCGCGCTCGGCCGATGCGCGCTCGGCGCTGGCCTCCGACTGGTTCGCCCGGGCGCGGGGTGCGCGCGAGCCGGCGGTCGACCTGGCGGGCTGGGCGTCGTCGCTGGCTCCGGGGGCAGCGGGAAGCGGCGGTCGGGTCAGCCGGCACGAGCTGCTGGAGGTGCTCACCTCGCGCCGGTTCGAGAACCCGGCCTGGGCGGTCGGGCTGCAGTCGATGAACGGCGACAACCTGCTGCGCGAGATCGCACTCCTGCAGGCGGCGTCGCTGATGCTCGACTGGGAACGTTACCTGATGGATGAGCGGCGCGGCGCGATGGAGGCGGCGCGGCTCGGGGCGGCGGCGGAGGAGATGCGCCGGCTTCCCGGTCTTGCGGACTGGCTCGAGGTCCAGCGCTGATGGGGGTTCTGCGGCTGCTCTTCCATCCGGAAATCGGGCGGCCGCTCGAAGAGATGAGAGCCTCGGCGGGACGGATCGCGGGGTCGGTCGGTCAGCTGTGGCGGCTCCCGGAAGGCAGCCGGCTCCGGGGGCGGGGGGTCCGCACGCCCGCCGGGGGCGCGGGCCCTGGGCTCCGGGCGGCTCCCGGAAGGCAGCCGGCTCGATGCGCGGCGGTTCCGCACGCGCATCGGGGCCGTGCGCCTTGCGCTCGGGCTGTCGCTGGTGGCTCTGGGAGTTGCGCTGGGGACGGGGATCGCCTGGGGCCAGGGATTCGAGTCCGACCTTTTCGATATCGTGGACGAGGCGAGCCGGGACCTGTTCGACCTGCTGCGCGGCGGGGACGGAGGCGGAAATGCGGCCTATGCGGCGCTCGGCGAGATGGTCGGCTATTTCAATGCGGGCGTTCTCGTGCTTGCCGGCGCGCTGCTGATCTACCACACGGCCGCCGGCGTCATGGACACCGGCCGGACCGGCCGCCTCGGCTTCGGCGGCTGGGAGATCGTGCGCATCGTGGCATCCGTCGCCCTGCTCGTCCCCCTGCCGGGCGGTCCCTCGGGCGGGCAGCACATCGTGCTGGACCTGGCCGGGGTCGGCGGGGACTTCGCGCAATCGGTGTGGAAGCCCTTTGCCGGATCGTTGCTGGGTAGCTCGCAGGTGTCGGTTCCGAAGCCGTCGACCGAGGGGCGGGAGGTCATGATGGTGGACTTCCTGGTCGTGGAGGTTTGCCGGGAGCTTGCGGGCAAGAGGCTGGCGGCGGGGCCCGTGAAGACGACGGCGAGGGGTGGACAGGTCTGGCGTTATGACGTGGCCCAGGGAGCCAGGGGCTACGACATAAGGAGCCATTGCGGCGAGGTGAGGTTCGCGGGGCTGGACCGCGACGGGCCGCGGGGCGAGGTGGCGAAGGCGCATCTTGAGGGAATGGAAGAGGCCCGCAAGGTCCTGGTCCCGGTCGCGAAGCAGATTGCCGAGCCTTACGAGGACGGGCGGCGGTTCGGCGAGCCGATGGACTGGTCGGCGGTAAGCGGAGCGGTGGCGGGCGCGGTCGATGCGTATTCCCGGGTAGTCGACGAGGCCGTGGCGGCGGCGGGAGAGCGGCAGAATGCCGAGACGCAGGATCAGCTGACTGCGGAGCAGGCGGAGGATGGCAGCTGGACGACGGCAGGCAGCCTGTTCTTCCGGGTGGCGGAGCGGATCGGGGAGTTCAACTGGTCGGTGGTGAGCGCTCCGGAGGTAACCCCACCGATGCTCGCTCTGAAGGACCGGGACAAGAAGAGCTTCAAGGCGCTGCTCCAGATTGCTGAGGACATATCGACGGCGGTCGGATCGCCGGTAAGCGCGCTGGGCAGCCGGGCGCCGCAGACGGGTTCGGCGGGCGGGGGGGCCGGCAGCATGCTGAGCCAGATCTTCTACACGGTGATGTTCTCGTTCGAGGACGTGCTCGATGTGGAGGGGGACAATCCGATCTCGGAGCTGGCGGCGATCGGGCACAACCTGATAACGGCGGTTCTGGTGACGTCGGGCACGCTGATGAGCGTTGCGGCGGTGTCGAATGTGGGGGACGTCCAGGCTCTCGGGTTTTCGCTCAAGGCCGATCTCTTCGAGGCGACCTGGCCGGTGATCGACGGAATCGTGACCATGGTGCTGATGGCGTTGCTGATCGGCGGCGCGATCCTGGCTTACCTGGTGCCGGCGCTGCCGTTCATCCGGTTCCTGTTCGGACTGCTGGTCTGGATCCTGGCGGTGGTCGAGGCGTTCATCGCGATGACGGTGTGGCTCGCGGCGCAGACGGCGCGGGGCCAGGGTGGGGGCCTCACCACTACTTCTACGGTGGGTGGGCTCGTGACCCTGGCGGGTGTGGTCTTGAGGCCGCCACTGATGATCCTCGGGCTGATCGTGGGGTATCTGGTCTTTACGGTTGTCGTGGAGCTGTTCAACTCGATCTGGCTGACGCAGATGCAGGAGAGCGCGCAGGAGATCGGCCCGGGGATCGTTCAGTACGCCGTGTTTCTCGTGCTCTACGTGATGATCGTTTACGGACTGCTCAACGGTTCGCTGAAGCTGATCGAGATGTTGCCCGATGCGGTGATGAACTGGATCGGCGGGCGTGCCTCCGGTGTGAGCGAAGCGGACCGGATGATCGGTGTGGCGACCGGCAGCACGGGGAGGCTCGGCGGGGGGACGCCGAGCCGCTTCGGTGCGGGTGTGCGAAACAGGGCCGGGGCCGGTGGGTCGGCCGGTGGTGGGGATTGACCGCAAGGAGGCGCGTCATGGGCGACAGATGGAAGGGTTTTGGCGTGGCGGCGGTATTCGCGTTGCTCGGTCTGGGCGGCGCGGTCTGGCTGGTGGTGGTAAGGCCGGATGCGGAAACCGGCGCGCGGCTGCTGATTGCGGCGGTCCTGGGCGGGTTTGCGGCCTGGTGCGTCTGCGGGAGCTCGCGCGCTGGCGAGGTGCGCAGCTTCGGCGTCGGGCTCGGCATGCTGTTCGTCATGGCGGGGGGCGTGTGGTCCTGGATGATCGATTCCTGGGTGTGGGCGGGACTGGTCCGGCTTCGCGGTGCGGCCCTGGACAGGTTCGGAGAAAGCTGGGAGACAATTTGCGTGTATCTGCTGCCGGCAGCGGGCGTGTTCGTGGCTGTCTCGATATTGAGTGCGACGGCGAGGACGACGGCCAAACGGATCGCCGGCGAAAGGGGACGGAAGAAGGCGGAGTCGGAGCTCTACGGCAAGGCGAAGTTCCTTGAGCGGCGCCACCTGAAGTCGCTGACGAGGAGACAGGGGATTTTGCTGGGCGAGAGCCGGTACGGGCTGGTTGCGTAGACGGCAAGGCCGACGAGGAAGAGGAGCAGCGCAGTCGTGACGATCGTGGAGCCGAGCTTGTAGGCCGCCCACCAAGCAGTGATCTTGCGCGTGACGCGGCGGCGCAAGGGACGGTTGCGTGGCGGTTGTGACCGGTGGGGCGTGCGCGGGGGCGGCAGGTCCTGGCAGAAGTTCAGTGTCTGCTCGAACGGTCCGGGGGGAGGTGTAGGTATAGACGCAGGCGCACTGGAAGGTCGTGGCCGGGCGGGTCGGAAGGCGGCGAGCGATGCGCATGGATCGTCTCCTGTTCGAGGGTTCGTCGAACAGGAGCTTTCCTGGCACTGGCGGCAGTGCCGACCGCGCGGGGCTGCAAAAAGGGAAGGGCCGCCACGGTGGTGACAGCCCTCGTTTCGCAGGGTTGGGGGATAGTGCCCGGGCATGGGACGCAGCGGGATTCACCGGGGAAGGTGCCAGGAAACCGTTCCCGGGAAGTGTGGATGGTTCAGCGTGGGGCGATTGAAGGCCCGGGCTTGTTGTTGCGCCGGGAGACGAAGAGGCGGGGTGGAGCGGCGATGCGCGTGGCGGCCGCAGGAGCGGGTTGGATCAGCGGCGCCTGGGGGAACTCGCGGTCAAAGGGACGCTGGAAGCGGCGGCGGGTGCGCCGTGCGCGGTGCCGCGAGGGTCGGGTGCGGCGTGGCTGCGGCGGTAAGCTTCCTCGTTGGCCAGAAATTGGGCCTTTAGTCGATCGACTTCCTCGCGGTCGGTTTCGTCGAGGTTGTCGATGTATTCCTGGAGAGTGTTGGCCATCAACATGGTTCCCTGGTGGCGAGGCGCGTAAGGTGAAGATCGAAACGGCGGTCGGCCCTTTGAATGAAGCTGCGTTAGAAGCGCTTGCTCGAGAGCCCGGACTTGTCAGCGGCGACGAGAAGGATGGCGTTGCGGGATGGGTCGAAGGCGACGCGCCATGCGCCGTCGGCGGCGGTGAAACGCATCTCCTTCATGTTGGGGTGGCGGGAGCCGTTTAGCGTGTCGACATGGGGGCGTCCGACATGGGGCCCGCGCTCCTGAAGAATCTCTGTCAATGCGGCGATGGACACCTTGACCGCGTTCGGAAGGATTTCGAATTCCGGCGCGAATTCGAGGGCGTGCTCGACGCGCCAGTTCATGACGGCAGGCTGGTGCG
Source organism: Alphaproteobacteria bacterium bin95 (assembly GCA_002238885.1). Taxonomy (GTDB): domain Bacteria; phylum Pseudomonadota; class Alphaproteobacteria; order Bin95; family Bin95; genus Bin95. Next base: position 10,502 of record MPNF01000028.1, read on the forward strand.
CCGGCTGGCGCAAATCAAGGTTGGTTGATGGTGCATGACTGTCTCCTCGGGGAGCGTGTCTTGTCCGGACGAAAGCTCTTCTGGCCTGAGACGGTGCTGCAGAGGGAAGTGGGGCGGGGCCGGGAGAGCATGACAAAAAAGTGGGCCGCCGCTATTGAGCGACGGCCCGGGTTGGGGAGGAAGATGGGGAGGTGCGACGTCCTTCAGAACGGGATGTCGCTGTCGGGGGCTGCCGGCGCCGGGACGGGATTGGTGGCTGCCGGCTCGCGGTTGATGCCGAAGTCGTCGTCCTTGTCGAGGAACTGGATGCGTCCGTTCGGAACGACGAGGATCTCGGTGGAGTAGCGGTCGTTGCCGTCCTGGTCCTGCCACTTCCGGGTCTGGAGCTTGCCCTCGACCTGGACGAGACGGCCTTTGACCGCCTTCTTCTCGAGGATGTCAACCAGGCCGTCCTGGAAGGTGGTGACGCGGTGCCACTCGGCCTTCTGGACGCGCTCGCCCCGGTTCTTGTCGTAGTAGCTCTCGTCGGTGGCGATCGACATATTTGCGACCTTCGCGCCGGTGGCGAGGTGGGAGATCGCGGCGGCGGCGCCGAGGCGACCGATCAGGAGGGCCTTGTTCATTCCGAAAGCCATGGGATGGCTCCTTCGTTGTCTGGATGTTGACCTGGATTGAGAACCGAACGACCGGACCGGGTGGCCCGTTCTTCGTTCGATTCATCCGTAACCGGCTCTACTCAAACTCTTCGAGCTCGAAGCGCGCGCCGGCGGGAGGGGTGTCGGGCAGGATCTCGCGGATCGCGCGGCCGCTAAGCCCGAGTTCGGAGAGAAGTTCTCCGGTGGTGCCGGGTGCTGCCTGGTCGCGCGGCGTGATGTGCTCTGGGGTGTCGAAGTCGTGGAACATGGACGTGCCTTCCGTTGCAGTGGGGCCCGGTGTTCAGGGCGTCTGCGCGGAAGTGGCTTTCCTCAAGCTCATGGCACCGTCTTCAGGTGCCAGGGCTCTCACATGGGTTTTGGCGAGGTGCCGACGGGGTACAAGGAGAGGGGCCGGCACTCAGAGAGCACCGGCCCCGGGGAAACGCGCAGCTCGGCTGACGGATCAGGGGATGAGTTTTACCGCCGCGACGATGACGCCGGCGATAAGGATAAATATAGCCGCTACAAATTATGTGGGGGAAATTCTCTAAGCCGTTGATTCTAAAGTAGTAATTGGGTCTTATAGCTTGGCACATATCTGTTTAGCGATAAAGAGAGTCGTCTGGAGTTTTGTGGCGCACCCGATAATTGCATTGAAATCTGCCTAGCATATCGTATTGATATTATTCGATTAAAGATATGGACAGCACTCACTATCGCTAGACGGCTCGCGCCATTCTGGCATCTCATTCCGTCGTCGCAGTCTGCGTGAAGAGATCGGGAAGGTCATGAATGCGGCGGCGCGGAGGCAGCGGGTGGTTCGGAGGTCCGTCATTCGGTCAGGTTGAGCATAAGCCTTTGGCATAGGCTGCCTGTCGCTAATAGCGGCAGCAGTGAAGAACGAGACCGATGCCATCGACAGCCCGGCAGGCAGGCCCAGGGCCGCCAACGCCCGGACCCGCTGCAGGCAACATGCGTCGCGCGCGCTGCGCCGGGTTACGGCGCGGCAGGTCCCCGGTTTCCGTTCTGGTGTGGAATCGAAAAATACAAAGCGCCCCGGCCCCCTCATACGACCCCCCGTACCGGCGAATACCGTTCACTCGACAGGCCTGGAATCTATGCCGTTTCCGAATATCGGCGCGCCTCCCAGACGGGAGGGAAACGAAAACTTAATTTGTCGAAAACCGGGCGGGCAGCGGGCTTGTCCGGAATTGTGAGCGCCGGCCGGGCTTCGCCCGAGGCCGCCCCGACCGGATCGCAAACGCAATCCTGCCCGCTCAAGAAATACGGGTTTCCCTCCCAATTGGGAGGCAGAAACCCGGTGCATAGCCAATTATTATTGTTCGCATGAAGCAATCCGAAGAACGCGCCATATCCTGCGGCTTGCGGCCCGGGATCAATCCTCGATGAGCCGGCAGGAGTTGTTCGAACGCATTCTGGGGTCGCTGCACGAAGCCGTGCTCGACGACACGCTGTGGCCAGCTACGTCCGGACTGATCGACGAAGCCTGCGCATCCAAGGGCAGTTTCCTGGTGTTCGGGGACGGCGTTTCCCGCGACGACATCGAAGTCTTCTTCGCGCAGTTCTGCATTCGCGGGCAGCGTCGCGAGGATCTGGAGCAACTGTATTTCGGTACCTACCATGCTCTAGACGAACGTCTCCCGCGCATCCAGCAACTGCCCGACAGCCAAGTGGTACATGTTGGCTCCCTCTTTAGCGACGAGGAGAGGAAGACTTCGCCCGTTTACAATGAGGCATTGGCCCTCGCCCACACGCGGGACAGCCTCAATGTGCGGCTCGACGGGCCGCGCGGCTCGCGTATCGTGTGGGTCGTCGCCGACCCCGTCGACGGAGACGGCTGGTCGGGCGCCCGGGTCCGGACGGTCCGGCGTTTCCTGCCCCACCTGCGCCAGTTCGTGCGCCTCAGGCAGGCGCTGGTCGATGCGCAGGCGCTGGGATCGTCAGCGACCGCGCTGCTCGAGAACACCCGTTGCGGGGTCATCCATCTGGACCGGCGCGGACGGATCGTGGCGGCGAACGACCGGGCCCGCGATCTGCTGCGCAGGGGCGACGCGCTGGCGGACCGGGACGGTCTTCTCGGGGCTGCTTCAGAGGAGGACGATACCGCCCTCCAGAGACTGCTGGCCCGTGCGCTGCCGCGCTTCGGGGGCCAGGGCGAGAGCGGTTCGATGACGGTGAAGCGCGCCCGCGTCTCGCCCCGGCTCGTGCTGCACATACACCCGGTGAGCGGCGGAAGGGTCGATGCGCGCACCAGCCGGACCGCCGCGCTCGTTCTGGCGATCGACCCGGCGAGCCGGGAACGGATCGATCCGGGAACGGTCGGCGCCATGCTCGGCCTCACGCCGGCGGAAAGCCGTGTCGCCGTATCGCTGGCGCAGGGCTACAGCATCGCCGACATCGCCGCCAGGACGGGGCGGGGCGAGGGCACGATCCGCTGGCACACCAAGCAGATCTTCCGCAAGCGCCACATCTCGGGACAGACGGAACTGGTGCGCCTCGTGCTGTCATTGTCGGACATCTCCGAGCAGCGAAGCTGACGCCGTC
>MPNF01000029.1 GCA_002238885.1 Alphaproteobacteria bacterium bin95
CGCATCGGCATGTATTCGTGTGCACATCTTCCGACGTGCTGCCGCAGTTCCGCGAATATGAACGCTTCAATACGGCGGCGCTGAACGCCTATATCGGGCCGTTGATGAACCGTTATCTGACCGACCTTGAAGACCGCCTGCGGGACCGCGGCTACGGCCGCAACGTCTTTATCATGACATCGAACGGCGGGGTCTCGACTGCCGGGCGGGCGCGGCGGTTGCCGATAGCCACGGTCCTTTCCGGTCCTGCCGGCGGCGTGGCAGCAACCCTGCATCTCGGGTCCCGAAGCGGAGTTCGCAATCTGATCACCTGTGACATGGGCGGGACCAGTACCGATGTCTGCCTGATCTCGGACCTGCAGGTGCCCGTGACTAATGAGCAGACGATCGGGCCCTATGCAAATCGCACGCCCCAGATCGAAATCAACGCAGTCGGAGCCGGCGGCGGCAGCATAGCCTGGCTCGATGCCGGGGATATCCTGATGGTGGGGCCCCAAAGCGCCGGCGCGGTACCGGGCCCTGCCTGCTACGGACAGGGTGGAACCGATGCGACCGTGACGGACGCCAATCTGGTGCTGAACCGTCTGAAGTCCGGGTCCCGGCTGGCCGGCCACATCGCGCTCGACCGCGACCGCGCGCTTGCTGCGATGGCGCCGCTGATGGCAAAGCTCGGTCTGGAGGCGGATGCATTGGCCGAGGGAATCGTCCGCATTGCGGTCGCCCGCATGGTCAGCGCGATCAAGCAGATCTCCATCGCCAAGGGTTTCGATCCGCGCGATTTCGTTCTCTGCTCCTATGGCGGCGCGGGGCCCATGCATGCGGCGATCATTGCCGACGAAATGGATATCTCGCGTGTTGTCCTGCCACGCGGTCCCGGCAATTTCGCCGCACTCGGCTCGCTCATCTCGGATATCCGTCAGGACCACGTGCTGACAAGAACGCTGCAACCCGCCCGCGTCGGCTTTGCCGAAGTGGACCGTGTGTTCCGGGGCATGGAAGATGAAGGCCGGGCGCAATTGCAGGCCGAAGGCGTCGCGGCGGAAAACATCGTCGTCAGACGGTCGCTCGGCATGCGCTATCTGGGCCAGTCCTGGGAACTCGACGTGGATATCCCGGACGATGTGCAGAGCGCGGAGGCAATCGACGCAGCCTTCCATGCCGTACACGACCGGCGCTTCGGCCACCGCAGCGCCGGCGCAACCGAGATCGTTACCTTCCGGATCGCCGCAATCGGCCGCGTTGCGCCTCTTGCATTGCCGACACTGACCGGCGGCGGCGATCCGGCTGCTGCTATCGTCGAACGTCGCAGCGTCTATTTCGACGGCGCCTTTCGGGATACGCCGGTCTTCGACCGGGACCGCATACCGCCTGAGGCGGCGATCGAAGGTCCTGCGATCATCGAGGAAGCGGGCGCGACGACTGTGTTGCCGCCGGCCTGGCGCGGATACGCGAACGAGCATGGCGATCTCATGCTCGAACGGAGATAGAAGATGGCAGCACCGGGCGTCGATCCAATTACCCTGGAAGTCGTGACCGAAGGACTGATCGCGATCGTGAGGGAGATGCGGGCGACCATCATCCGGGCGTCCTACTCGTCCGTGATCCATGAATTCGATGACTTCTCCTGTGCACTCTTCGATGCGGACGGCCAAATGGTGGCGCAGTCATGGGACCATCCGGGCCATGTCCTGCCTTTGCCATGGGGTGTGGGCTGTGCGCTCGAGGACTTTCGGGACGACCTGAAGCCCGGCGATGCGGTGCTGCTGAACGATCCCTATCGCGGCGGCACTCATCTGAACGATGTCACACTGCTCTTTCCGGTGTTCGATGACAGCGGAGCCCTGATGGTCTTTCCGGCGGTCCGGGCCCACTGGGTCGATGTCGGCGGCATGGTGCCGGGCAGCTATTCGGGTCTTTCGACCAATATCTACCAGGAAGGCGTGCGGATTCCGCCGATCAAGATCGTCGAGGAAGGGCGGGTCAATCGCGCCGCGATGACGCTGCTGATGGCGAACATGCGGGTACCGGAGGAACGTGAAGGGGACCTCAATGCCTCTTTCGGAGCGTGCAGGATCGCCGAACAGCGCATCCGGCGGCTTTACGCCAAGTATGGCGGCGACTGTGTGAAAGATTGCATCGGGACCCATCTCGACCGCACCGAACGACGCCTGCGTGAGCGGATTGCCGAACTGCCGGACGGTGACTACTGCTATGAGGACTATCTGGAATACTTCAATGAGGGCCGCCTCGACCCGGTGTTGATGCGTCTCAGGCTGACGGTATCGGGCGATCGGATGATCGCCGATTTCGCAGGCACCAACCCGCAGGTTCCGGGTGTGGTGAACTCGTCGCTCGCAGTTACCGGCGCCGGCGTTTTCGTGGCGATAAAGGCGACGCTCGACCCTGGCGGGGCGGTCAACCAGGGCGCCTTCAGGCCCATCGAGCTGCGCGCGCCGGAGGCCTCCATCGCCGATGTGCGCCACGACGCCCCGGCGGGCGCTCACGGCGAGGTTCGCAAACGCGCCGTATCGGTCACGCTCGGCGCCCTGTCGCAGATCGTCCCGGACCGGGTCTCGGGCGACCTCTGCGGCACCTCGTTTCCGAACGCCATCGGCGGGTTCAACAAGAGGCGAGACCGGCAATATGTCTATTACGAGGCCCCTGCCGGCGGGAACGGGGGCTTCCTGCAGCATGACGGCCCGAGCGCCATGGTCAACGTCGACTTCGGCAACCTGCCCTCGGTGCAGACCGCCGAGTCCATCGAAAACGAGATGCCGCTGCTGGTAGAGCGTTGCGAGCTGCGCACCGATTCCGGAGGGCCGGGCGCCAGCCGCGGCGGGCTCGGCATGCGCCGCGAGGTGCGCTTGCTGGATGATGAGGGCAGTTACTCGGTGCTCAGCGACCGGGCCGTGATTCCTCCCTTCGGCGTCCTCGGCGGCGGCAGCGCGGCACCCTACATCGTCTCGGTAGTCCGCGACGGCGTCGAAACAGGTTTCTCTACACCTGGCAAGGTAACGGGCCATGCGATTCGCCGCGATGACACCGTGGTCATGCGTTCGGCCGGGGGCGGCGGTTACGGTGACCCACTGACCCGCAATCCGGTTTCGGTTCGCCGGGACGTCTCCGAGGGCCTCGTCAGCCGGACCTGTGCAGCCGATGTTTACGGGGTCGTGCTCGACGATGACGGGGAGATCGACACCGCGGCAAGCGACGCCGCTCGAGAGGCGCTTGCGGCGGCCCGCTACCGGGCCCGGGTTGTGGCCGACGATGCCCACGATCCCTATGTCGGTATCAGGGGACGGCGCCGGACGGTTCGGTTGTCGCCGGCGATGGCGGCCCGGATCGGGGTCGCCAACGACGATCTGACCGAGCTGATGGGCGCCAATCCGGCGCCGCTTCGCGCCTGGGTTACCGTCGATACCGACCATGTCGAGGACACCGTCCTGCTCGATCCGTTCGGCCGCAAGGCGCTCGGCGTCGATCATGACGACACGGTGGTCCTGAGGGCTGTGCCTACGCCCGAGGTCCCCGGAGGGCTTGCCTGATACCGGCGGTCGTCGATCGGAACTGATGGTGGCCGGCCCGGACGGCGCGGCCGGGCTGCGGGACCTCCGGCGAGATGTCATGAGATGTCATGTTCTGTCATGATCGTCATGCGCAGGGCGCATGTGCTGCGGTGTTTTTCGGCATAAGGCAGCCCTCCCCGCGCTCGTCGCCCGGGCCTCGCGGCTCTTGCGTCTGTCTGCATCCGGCCCGTCGTATTATCATCCCGTTTCGTTCATTTTTGTTCCGGTTTTCCTTCCGCCGGCCCCGCTGCGGCGGAACCCTAATTCGCGCGTACCGCGCGCGAGCGCGGGCGCCCGTTGGCGCCGGCGCGGTTCGCGCGCTTGATTGCGCCTGCGCGCGCGAGGCAAACGCAAGGCACACGTCTCCCGTGGGTTTCAAGAGGTTTCTTTCGCGCCGGCGCCGACGCAGAAGGCAGGGCGGCCTCCGGATGCCGCCTCCTTCCCTATCATTCTAGCATGGAAATTTCTGGGTCAAGCAATTTTGGGAAATATTGCCGAATTTTCTTGAACCATGCCCCGGTTCCGATCCACGACCGCTGATATGACCTCTCCGTGCGGCGTCAGAGCGTTGCGCGCGACAGGCCGCCATCGACAGCCAGCGTCGTGCCGGTGATGTAACGGCCGCGCGGGGAGGTCAGGAACGCCACGGCGGCGGCAACCTCTTCGGCGTCGCCCAGGCGGCCGAGAGGAATATCGCGGATCAGCTCGTTCATCTCGTCCGCCGACTGTTCGGCGACCAGGCGTAGTCTGGGCGTGTCGATCAGGCCCGGCGCTAGGGTGTTGATCGTGATTTCCGGCGCGAGTTCGCGCGACAGGGTCTTGGCCAGACCAATAACGCCGGCCCAGGTGGCGACGGAGAGTCCGAAACCGGCTATCGGCTGAATCGCCGACAATGCCGTTATGTTCACGATGCTGCCGGCGCCGCGTGCCTTCATGTGCGGAACGGCCGCCCGGATGCACCGGACCACGCTCATCAGGTTGCGGTCCACGGCACGGCGCCAGGCATCGTCATCGAGTTCCGTGAAGAAACCCAGCGGCGGCGCGCCGTCGTTGTTGACCAGGATGTCCAGGCCGCCGAAATGCGCGACCGCCTCGCCGACGATCCGCTCGCAGTCTTCGGCCCGGCGGATGTCGCCCTGTATGGCGAGAAGCTCGCCGCCCGTGGTCCGCGCTATGTCTTCGTAGGCGGCGCCGAGCGCCGGTTCGCGCCGGGCTGAAATGGCGACCCGCGCTCCTTCATCGGCAAGTGTCCTGGCGATCGCGAACCCGATGCCCTGGCTCGCTCCGTTGACGATGGCGACCTTGCCTTCGAGCCCGAGGTCCACGTCAATGTCCGAACATGGCGAGGAAATTTTCGGCGTTGCGGTAATTCACCTTTTCCATCACCTCGTCGGAAAAGCCCAACCCGCGCCAGTCGGCGATCAGGCGTTCATAGCTCAGCAACGGGTAGTCCGCACCGAACATGACCCGGTCCTTGAGGCGCCGGGGAATCTCGTACTTCAGGTCTTCGGAATAGTAGCGGGGCGACCAGCCATGCAATTCGTACCAGACATTGGCCTTGTGGATGAGGACGGCGATCATTTCCGTCTGCCACGGCCAGGCTGGACGGCCCGCAAGAATTTTCAGGTCCGGATACCGGGCCGCCACATGGTCCAGATGGCGGGGATGGCAGTGATCGAGCAAAATCCCGTTGCCGCCGGGAAAGCCGGAACCCAGACCGGTCGTGCCAACGAACACGAGCGCCGGGACGTTGGCTTCGATACACAGGCCATAGAAGGGATCGTAGGCAGGATCGCTCGCCGGCACGCCGCCGGAACCTGAGACCGCCAGACCCACGAAACCGCTGCCGTCGGCAATGCAACGCTCGAATTCGCGCCGCGCTTCCGCTCCGCTCTCGGGCTGGAAATGGAACCAGTTGCCGATAATCGCGTCCGAAAACCGGCGCTGCGTATCGAAGGCATAGTCGTGTAGCTCGCGAGCCTCCGGGACGGGCACGAACTTGGTGAAGCCGAAATCGAGCACGACCCGGACCCCGGCCTGCCGGAAGTCTTCGGCCATTTCCTCTTCGGTCGCGTAACCCGGTTCGGAGCGCCAGGTGTGTCCCTGTTTTGCCAGTTCGGCCTCGGTCTGCAGGACATAGCCGCGCCGCGTCTTCCAGTGGGAATGCATGTCGATGTAGCGCATCGGGATGTCCTCGATTCGGGACAGCGGCGGCGATTTCAGCGCTCGCTGTCCGCCAGGCGGCTGCGGGCCATGTCGGCAAGCGGCTGCTTCTGCACCTTGCCGGTCGGCGTTCTCGGGAGGTCGTCGTAGATCTGCAGGTATTCCGGCAGCTTGTAGGTCGCGATCTTGCCTCTCAGGAATTCGATCAACGCCTCGAATGTTACGGTCTCGCCGGTCCGCGGCACGATGCAGGCGCAGACGCGCTCTCCGAGCCGGGGATCGGGAACGCCGACAATCGCAGCGTCGAGGATGCCCGGATGCTGGTAGAGCACCTCCTCGATCTCGCGGGGATAGATGTTCGCGCCGCCCCGTATGAGCATTTCCTTCGTACGCCCCACGATCTGCAGATTGCCCATGGCGTCGAAGCAGCCCTGGTCGCCCGTGCGAAACCAGCCATCGGCGGTGAAGCTTTCGCCATTGGCCGCGGGATTGTTGTAGTAGCCGACGGTGACCGACGGGCCCGCGGTCAGGATCTCTCCGACGCCGCCGGCCGGAACATCCGAACCGTCTTCACCCACCACCCGAATGTCCATCTCCGGCACCGGCCGGCCCACGGTGCCGCAAACCTCGGCCGGATCGTCGGTCAACAGGGTATGAGCCTGGGTGCCGCATTCGAGCATGCCGTACATTTCAAGCAAATGGCCGGGCATGCGGGCTTCCACTTCCCGGATTACCTCTATGGGACAGGAGGCGCCGCCCGTCATGACCACCTGCAGGCTGGCGAGGTCGTAGCTTTCGAAGTCCGGCGCATTCAGCATTGCGACCAGATGGGCCGGCGCGCAGCAGAAATGCGTTACCCGCTCGCCGGCGATCAGCGCCAGCGCCTCGTCGGCCCTGAAGATATCCTGAAGAATGACGCGGCAACCGGCGTCGATTGCCTGCAGAACATTGAACAGGCCCCAGTTCAAACCGACCGGGAGAAATACCAGCAGCACGCTATCGGCCCCGATGCGCTGGCCGCGGTTCAGGAATTTCAGGGCGCAGTTGGTCGTGTTGTGAGTATGGAGCACCGCTTTCGGATTTCCCGTGGTGCCGGAGGTGAAGGCCGTCCGCGCCAATTGGTCGGCGGCGGGTCGGCGGGCGCCCAGGGCGCCTGCCGGCAATTCCGGATCGTCGTCGGCTTCGAGGAAGGCGCGAAGGTCGAAATATCCCTCCGGCACACCGTCGCCGACCACCATGACATGTTCCAGATGCGGCAGCTTCGCGCGGAGCGGTTCGATCATGGGGAGATAGTCGAAGTCCCGGTGGCGATTCGGAACGACCAGCGCTGACGCCTCGGTAAAGCCCAGGATGAATTCGACCTCGCGACTGCGGAAGTCGCTGTGGTACTGGCAGAAGGGTATGCCCGCCAGCATCGCGGCATTCACGGCGATGGCGAACTCGTTCCAGTTGGGCAACTGGACCGCAATCACATCGTCGGACGTGAGCCCCATCGCCACGAACCGGGCGGCCAGCCGCTGCACCTGCCGGAGATAGGTGCGATAGTCGAGCCTGCCGCACCTGTCCTGCAGCGCAAGCCGTTCGGGCGCGCCGCCGGCCGCAGCTTCCAGCCAGTCATTGCTGGTCGTCTCCCGCCAGTATCCGGCTTCGCGGTACTCCGCCATGCGGGAGGCCGGAATGTGCGGCTCGTCAATGCGCATCGGACCTCACCTCGCCGCGGCAGCCGGGGTTTGCCCCGTGCGCCTTCCGGCGACTTCGGCGGCGAGACGGTGGCGCTGCAACTTGCCTGTCGGCGTGAAGGGCAGCGCTTCGAATATCTCGAGAGCTTCGGGCAGCTTGTACGTCGCGACCTTGCCGTCCAGCAGCGCGGTCATTTCTTCCAGTGTCACGGTGTGCCCCCTGCGCGGCACGACGCACAGACAGTTGCGCTCGCCGAGCCTGGGGTCGGGCATGCCGATTACCGCGGCATGCAGGACCTTGGGGCTTGCATAGAGAATCTCCTCGATTTCGCGGGGATGGAATTTCTTGCCGCCGCGATTGACGAGCTCCTTGCTGCGGCCCGAGATAACGAGGTTGCCGTTGCTGTCCACATAGCCGATATCGCCTGTCCGGAACCAGCCATCGGCGGTGAAGGCGGCGGCATTGGCGGCCTGGTTGTTGTGGTAGCCGAGATGGATCGACGGTCCGCGGCCGGCAATTTCCCCCGTTTCGCCGGGCGCAACATCCCGGTCCGCATCGTCGAGGATACGCAGGCCGAGGCCGGTGGCCAGCCGGCCGACCGTGCCGCTGACGGCTTCGGGATCGTCGTCCGGGCGCGTGTAACTGTGAAAGCCTGACTCCAGCATGCCGTAAAGCTCAATGAAATCGCCCGGCATCCTGGCCCGGTATTCCCGAATTGTATCCACCGGACAGGAAGCTCCGCCGCTCACCACCTGCCGCAGGGAGGAGAGGTCGGTCCGGTCCAGCTCCGGGGCATTGAGGAGTTCGATGATCGCGGCCGGGGCCGTGGGAATGTTCGTTACCCCTTCAGACTCGATGAGCGCCAGGGCCCCGGCTGCGGAGAACCGGTCCAGCAGCACGGCGCGGGCGCCCGCGATCACGGTCTGCAACAATGCGAGATAGCCCCAGTTCAGGCCGAGCGGCAGGTAGAGCAGCAACACGTCCTCCGCGCCGACCCCGAGGTCGAGGTTCTGAATACGCGCTGCCGACAATGTCGTCTCATGGCTGTGGATCACCGCTTTCGGATTGCCGGTGGTGCCGGAGGTAAAGGCCATCCGGAAAATCTCGTCGGGCTCCATGGTTACCGGCACGAGGCCTGCCGCAGACGCGCGCCCTGCGATTGCATCCGCAAGCGAAACCGTGTCAGCCCCGACCGCCGCGTCGGTGCAGGCGACAAGGCGGAGCATGGGGAGAGACGGGCGCAGTTCGCGGATCATCTGCACATGGTCGAAGCCGCGAAAGCGGCCCGGACAAATGAAGGCCGCGCTTTGAGAGAATTCGAGTATGAAGGCGAGTTCCCGCGCGCGAAAATCGGTGCTCACCTGGACGGCAATGGCGCCGAGGCGTTCGACGGCGAAGAAGGCGCAGGCGAAATCTATCCAGTTGGGAAGCTGGATGGTGACGACATCCCGGCGCGCGATTCCGCGGGCCTGCAGAATTGCGGCCACGGCGTCGATGCGCTCGGCCAGTTCCCGGTATTTGACGCGCTGGCGACCGTCACACAGCGCCTCGCGTTCCGGATGCTGGCGGGCCCGGCGGGTCAGGATGTCGTGGAAGGTTTCGCCTTGCCAGAACCCGGCATCGCGGTAGGTCCGTACCATCTCGCCGGTCAGACGTGTTTCGAAGGCGACCATCTGCACCCTGGGGCAATTCTTACGCAGGTTCGCCAGCTTGGACGAAGTGCCTCCGGCCCACAAGGCGAACGGCTGGCGTTTGCGCACGAATATGGACAGTTGCTTTGTCTCGTGCCGGGCACAACAATAACGTGATCGGAAAGCCTTGGCGCCCTGGGCCGGGGAACCGGACATACTGAACGGGAGAGGACTATGCACCGAAAGAAGCTTCTGCAAATTTCGACGGTTCTGGTATTGGCGATGGGCTTGGGCGGTGCGGCACAGGCGGCCGATCCGATCAAGATCGGCTATGTCGGCGGTATCTCCGGCCCATGCGGCGGGCTTACTCATTCGGCCGTCAAGGCGATGAAGATCGCGCTGGAGGAAATCAACGCGGCCGGCGGCGCGGCAGGCCGCCAGATCGAGGTGGTCTGGCGCGATTCCAAGACCAAGCCCGACGAGGGCGCCAAGCAGACGCGCGACCTTATCCTTACCGAAAAGGTCGATGTCCTGACCGGTGTTTGCTCAAGCTCGGTGTTCATGGCAATCAACCCGATATCGAAGCAATACGGCGTCCCGCTGGTAAGCGCGATCAGCGGCACCCACAAGGCCACCGTCGATTTCGGCCATCCGTTCGTCTTCCAGACCCAGCCCCATACCCTCATGGAGGGCAAGGCGCTTGCGGAATATGCGGCGCGTCAGGACTGGAACAACATCGTCACCATGGGCCTCGACTACGAATGGGGGCGGACCACAGTCAAGGTTTTCACCGAGGAACTGGCGAAGCTCAAGCCCGAGGTGAAAATCTCGACGCAGCTCTGGCCGCGTTTCGGCGAGACCAACCTGACCTCCTACATCACCGCGGCATTGGCCGAAGAGCCCGACGCGATCATGGGAGTCCTGTTCGGCAGCGGCACCAACAGCCTGATCAAGCAGGGCAGGTCTTACGGACTGCTGGAACGGACCGAACTGCTGACCTTCCTCAGCACCGAAAGCTACATGGCTCTCGGCAAGGATATCCCGGACGGCGTGCATGGTTGGGCCCGCGGGCCGTTCTACGCGTTGGACAGCGACAAGGCGAAAGCCTTTATCGCGAAATACCGCGAGGCACATGACGGCGAGTATCCGAACGACTGGGGCATGCTTGCCTACGATGCGATGCACATCATCGCCGGCGGCATCGACGCGGCGGGCGGAGCCGAGCCGGAGAAATTCCGCCAGGCGCTCGGCTCGACGACGTTCGACACCATGCGCGGACCGCTGAAGATGCGGATGATCGACAACACCTTCAACGCGCCGAGCTATCTGGGCGTGACGATGATGTCCGATGCCTATCCGTTTCCGACCATGTCGAACGTGACCGTGATTCCGGGCGACATCACCCTGCCGTCGGAAGATACGGTGAAGGCGCTGCGGGCGGCTGCGGCCAAGTAACGGGCGGGCGGTCGCGGACCGCTCTTCAGGAGTCCTCCCCCGCAATTGCGGGGCGAGGACTTCGCGCGCCGTCACGGAAATCGAACGATGCTACTTGTGCAAGTTATGCAGGGTGTCATGGAGGGGATATTCCTCTTCCTGATCGCATCCGGCCTGACCCTGATTTTCGGCGTATCGCGGATCGTCAATTTCGCCCACGGCTCGTTCTACATGGTCGGCGCCTTCCTGACCTACCAGATATATCCATGGATTGCCGAGGGCACGGCCCTCGGTTTTTTTGTGACTATCGTGATCTGCGGATTGCTGGTGGCCGCGCTGGGCTTGCTGTTCGAGGTTTTTCTGCTGCGCCGCGTCTATCACGCCGAGGAACTGATGCAGCTGGTGCTTACCCTGGCTGCGGTGTTGATAATCCGCGACGTCACCAAGTTCATATGGGGTCTCGATGACGTATCGGTCTCGCTGCCGGACGCCCTGGCCGGGGCGGCGGTGATCGGCGGCACCTATCTGCCAACCTATCAACTGGTCATGGTGGGCGTGGGCGTGGTGGTGCTGGCGGCGGTGTGGAGTTTTCTCAAATTCACCCATGCCGGGATCATCCTGCGGGCCGCCACCGACGACCGTGGCATGGTCGCGCTGCTCGGCACCAACCAGGCCCATGTCTTTACCTCGGTTTTCGCCATCGGCTGTTTCCTGGCCGGGATCGCCGGCGGTTTCGCCGCCGCCTTCGAGAGCATCAACTACTTGCTCGACACGCGGGTCATTGTGCTTGCTTTCATCGTGGTCGTGATCGGCGGGCTCGGTAACTTTTACGGCGCCCTCTATGCCGCGCTTGCGGTCGGTATCCTGAAGGCGCTCGGCCTCTTGTTCGCGCCGCGATTGTCGATGGTGATCATTTTCCTGCTTATGGCGGCGGTGCTGCTCATCCGGTCCCTGCGCAGAACGACGGAGTGATCATGGCGCGAGGCGAAGGGCCCCCGACTGAATCCGGATCGGCGCTGCAAGGCCGGGACGCCTATTCGATCAACTGGCGCCTGGTCGCGGCCGTGGTCCTGTTGCAGGCCATCCTGCTGGTGGTTTCGCCGCCCCTGCTGGTCTTTGCGCTGATCGAGGTGATGATTTTCGCCCTCTACGCCAGCGCGCTCAACCTGCTGCTGAGTTTCAGCGGCATGGTGTCCTTCGGGCATGCCGTATATTTCGGCCTCGGCGCCTACGGTCTGGCTCTGTCCATCACCCATTTCGATTTCCCGATCGCGCTCGGCATCGTCGCCGGGCCGCTGGTCGCCGCCTTTTTCGGTTTGATCTATGGAATCCTCTGCGTCCAGCTGACGGCAATCTATGCGGCGATGCTTACGCTGGCATGCGCCGAGGTGACGTACGCGGTCGTCTTTCAATGGTTCGACGTGACCGGCGGCGATTCGGGCATCTCCGGCCATGTCCCGACCATGCTCGGGCTCGCGCCCTATCAGTTCGGCCTTGTGGTCCTGTGCGTGGTTACAGTGGCGATCCTGATGCTGTGGCGCGTCGTATATTCCCCGCTCGGCCTCACCATACGGGCCGTCGGCCAGAACCCGGCCCGCGCCGCCGCCCTCGGGCACGGGCGAAAATCGATACAGTTGATCGCCTTTGTCATCTCAGCGTTTTTCTCCGGTGTTGCCGGTACGCTGTTCGGAATTTTCCACGGCAATGTCTTTCCGGACTATGTCGGTGTCCTGTTCACTGTCGACGGCCTGTTGATGGTGGTGCTCGGGGGCCTCTACAGCTTCGGCGCCGGCATTTACGGGGCCATCATCTACAAGCTTCTCGACAATCTTGCGGCCCATTACTTCCAGTACTGGCAGCTTGTTGTCGGGGTCATCATCGTTGTCGTCGTGCTCGTTTCCCCGAGCGGCATTGCCGGTCTGGTCCGGCGCATCGTCGACCGGTTCGAACGGCGGCCGTGACCGTGAACGCCATATCGCAGCCGGCTCTCAAGGTGCGTGGCCTGCACAAGGAATTCGGCCGGTTCGTCGCCCTGGACAGTGTCGATCTCACTGTCGCCGATGGAGAGATCCGCGCCATTATCGGTCCCAACGGCGCCGGCAAGACCACGTTGATCAATGTACTCAGCGGCCAGATAGTCGCGGATCGCGGCAGTGTCGAAATCGCCGGCCGCAGGCTCAGCCGCCAGCATCCACACCAGGTGGCGAAACTCGGTGTGGGCCGCACTTACCAGATATCGAGCACCCTGCGGCGCATGACTGTTTTCGACAACATGCTCTGCGCGCACAATGCCGTGTCGGGCAACTGGTTCAGCCTGCGGGCCGGTCGATTGCGGGCGATGGAAGACGCGGTGCTTGCCGATCTGAAGACCATTGAGCTCGACGGACTCGCCAACCAGGTGGTTGACGATATTTCGCACGGCGACCGCAAGCGGCTGGAGTTCGGCATGGTGCTGGCAACCCGGCCGAAAGTGTTGCTGCTCGACGAACCGACCGCCGGGATGGGACTGCGGGAGCGCCATGAACTGATCGATCTGGTGCTGGCGGTCACGCGCGAACGGCGGCTGACGCTGGTGTTCGTCGAACACGATATCGACGTTGTCTTCAAGGCGGCGGAGTCGATCACGGTGATGGCGCTCGGAGGCGTCTTCGCAGAAGGGAAGCCGGACGAGATCGCCGCCAATTCGGCGGTTCAGGACATTTACCTCGGCGGGAACGCCTGATGTTGACCCTCGAAGGCGTGACCGCGGCTTACGGGCAGAGCCAGGCGCTCCACGGTATCGACCTCGAGGTCAGCGAAGGCGAAGTCGTGTGCATGGTGGGCCGCAATGGCGCCGGCAAGACCAGCACGATGCGCTGCATCGTACATGACCTGATTCGGGTAATCGGCGGATCCGTTCGTTTCAAGGGCGACGATATCGCCGGCCTCCAACCGCATCTGATCGCCCGCAAGGGCATTGGCTATGTCCCGGAGGATCGCCGGGTCTTTGCCAGCCTGACGGTGGCGGAAAACCTGAAGGTGCCGCGTTCGCACACCGCAAACGGCGGTTACTGGAACATCGAGCGGGTGACAGAATTGTTTCCGCAACTCGGGGAATTCCACTCCCGGCTTGCCGGAAACCTCAGCGGCGGCCAGCAGCAGATGCTGAGCATCGCGCGCTCCCTGCTGACCAACCCGCAGCTGCTCCTCCTCGACGAACCGCATGAAGGCCTGGCGCCGATCGT
>MPNF01000030.1 GCA_002238885.1 Alphaproteobacteria bacterium bin95
AGATCACGCGGGAAAAGCTGTTCCTGCGCCTGCATGACGAGATTCCCTACGACGTTGCGACCGAGACGGCCGGCTGGGAGGAGTTCGACAATGGCGGCGTGCGCATCGACCAGACCGTCTATGTGCGTCGGACGAGCCAGCGCGCCATCGTGCTCGGCAAGGGCGGCGCGCGCATCAAAGCCATTCGCGAGGCGGCGCAGCAGGAACTGGCCGAGGCGCTCGACCGGCCGGTGCATCTGTTCCTGACCGTGCGCGTGCGCGAAGGCTGGCCCGAAGACCCCGAACGCTTCCGCGACCTCGGCCTCGACTACAATGTGTGACGCTCGGCGATGATCGGTTGGGCAGGCCGCGCTACACGGCCCGCACCGTCCCCCGCAGCGAGGAAGCCGCGCAGCAACTCCGCAAGCGTACCCTCATAAACCTCTACAACGCCCACCCCCAATGGCTCGCCAACGGCCACGCTGCGCTGGACGCCTCTGTAGCCGCCGCCTACGGCTGGGATGCGGAGATCGGCGAGGAGGAGGCGCTGGGGGACTTGTTGGAGTTGAATTTGTCCATGGGCATTTGGTAAAGTCGGCGCGCTCATCGATCACATCTGACTAATCGGGAGGAAGAATGGCAAAGCCAATTCCTAAACGTCACCATACTACCCCGATTATGTTGACAACAAATTTCGTTGATTCAGACGGATTTCTTCATGTGGCTTGGCCAAGGCATCCTGATCGAGGGGTTGTTCGTAGGAGACCTGATCGAGCCTTAGTACGGAAACACTTCCATACAATCGTTGAAAGGGATGGAAGCAAGAATGTAATTGCTGAAAAAATGCTATCTAACCTTGAAGGTCGATGGGCGCCGATAATAAGAGAGAAAATTATCGATAACATAAACACTAATAAATTTCAACTCCAACATAGAATAAAGTTATCTGATGAGGAATTAATTTTGCTGAAATTGCTTGTCGTCGCACAACTTTGGAGGTCGCCGGACTATTATCAAGAAATCCGAATGGATGAAATATTTGAAGACACCATGTTACAGGCGGAAGAGCATTTCGGAAAATCGGCATCGGAGCTACTGGAAGAAGAAGGTATTTCCGAAGAAGATATTTTTCACATAAAGGAAAATTCTAGAATAAGGACGATAATCAGCGGTTTAAGTGCTGAGCCTTCTGCATCAAGAATGGCATTGCAGAAGAATTTATCCATCTGTGTCATTCAAAATCCCAAGAAGAGATTTGTCTCTGGAAGTAGTCCAGTTGTAAATAATTCAACACCAAAAAGACCTTTGGATCACCCAGAATCATGCTTATTCTTGCCAATATCAGACAGCGTTGCACTGCAACTCATGGGTACCGAAATCATTGCCCCCGGCACCGGCGAGGGTTCTGTTGTTTCTGTAGATGATCTGTGGGTTCGTAAACTGAACATAGGGATTGCTCGCCAAAGCGAAGAAATCGTAGGGGGGAATCGACAACTGATCGAGTCTCTTTGCCGAAACAGGAGATGACAGATGCTTTGGCGGTATCGATAGTCCGAGCCTCAATCGCCTACTCTACCCCGGCTCAGTAGACGCAATAGCGGCAAGAACCCGCCGGCGCTTCTCCGCCGGCCGGCTCGTTGCGGCGCAGTATGTAGGTTTCGACGAAGGCGAGCTTGTCCTTCGCCTCCGCCAGCCCCTGCTCTACTGCCCGCAGCCCCGCGTCTATACTGTCGATGCCGTCGAGGCGTTGCCCGAAGTCCCGGCGCAGCGGTGCAATCATGCCAATGATCGGTGCGGCCAGGGCGATGGCTGCGCCAAGGGTCGCAACGACAACCGGGTCCATGGCGGCGCGAACTCCGAACGGCCTTGCCGCCGGCGCGGTTCCGGCGCAGGCGGGAGCATGCACGATAGGAAGCCGGTCGCGCGCCGTCCGTGCCGGCGGCTATTCCGCCGGGTCCGCAGCTTGGTTCCTGAAGTAAGATTATTTTCATACAAAAGTGTTGACTCCGAGGCCGCCTTGCCTATATAGGCCGTGACGAAGCGGCATCCGCGGGCCGCATCCATTCGCGCCGGCGCGAAAATAAGGTCCCTGAGAAACCGACGGGAGACGTGCGCCCTGCTTCCGGGCTCGCGCGCACGGGCGCGTGCAGGCGCAATCAGGCGCGCGAACCGCGCCGGCGCTAATGGGCGCCCGCGCCCGCGCACGATACGCGCGAAAAAGGGTTCCGCCGCAGGGAGGCGGGGAACCGGAAGGAGGAACGATGCAGGAGAGACCGGGCATGGAAAGGCAGGCGGCGCCCTGGACCATGACAAAACATGACATACTCTAACATGGTGGCATGAAACGCATATATATCAATGCGTTGCCGTCCCTACCGGCCCGCCTTGCCCACGATACAGCGCACAATCGCCCCGATACCGTATGCAATGCTATGAGACGCTATGCGACACTATTGCGCCGGGTCACGGGTTCGATGCAGAATGCCGCCGCGCCCGTCGCAACACAAGCGCCGCGCGGCTGCGGCCCCGCGTGTAGCTGCCCGCTGGTTGTCACTGTCAACCGCGCTTCCAGCGGCCGGGGTCCGGCTCTGCGGCGGGCGCGCTGTCTCCCGGCAACGGGAGTGGATTGAAACCGTAGGTAGCAGGCGACTGCCGCCGCAAGCGGCAATGCAAAGACCGGGCGGTTGCTTTCGAGCGGCCGCCCGGCGTGCAAGGAAGGGACGGCATGACGGCGGAACAAGCCGCCGCCGCGCTCAAAGCGGCGATAGAGGAAAGCGCCCGGCTGGCGAGAATGCCGCCCACAGCCGCACGCAAGGCCCGTCAGGCACAGCTACAGCGTGAAAAGGCCCGGTTGGTGCGCCTATACCGCGACAAGGCCCCTAGCAGCCCGTGACGGCCCTTCCGCGTATCAGCCGATAGCGCCGGGTCCGCACCGCCACATAAGACCGGCCCAGGGCTTCCGCCACGGCCTCTAACTCCGAAACGGGTTTCGGCTCGCCCCGCTTCACGCGCCGCTCCGAAGGCGGGAGCGGGCGGGCGGCCAGGATCGCTGCATCTTCGTGCGGCTTCCAGTTCGAGAAGCGCACGCCCGGATGTTTGCGCGGCCAAGCCATTCACCAATCTTTCCCCTTGCCGCCGCCGTGCCACTTGAAGCGCGGCGGCAATGGCGTGACGGTAGCACGATGGCGGCATTCGTCGCAGCGCCACACGCCGTCAGGGCATTGCGTGGCTGGCCCGTCCGTGTCGCAGTTCCAGCACCACGCCAGCGGCACGGTTGGCCAATCAGGCGGTTTCGTCGGCAAGCAGCCCACTTGTCGCCAGTGCCTCTGTCACCGCCACGCCACCGGCAACAAGTTTCTGGAACGTCGCGGCCCGCGCCTGTAGGTCCATGGCGTAGCCGTCGAAACGCAGCCTTATGGGCGCGTCCAGCTTGCGCGACAGTTCATGCTCTAGCATCCGCGCCAGCGGCATGACGGTGTTCATATGCCACCGTCGAAGCGCCTCCCGTTGCGCCGTGCCGTCCGCTGGCGCAAACAAGTCGGGTGGAGTGCCGCAAGCCGCCAAGACGGCCAGGAATGCAGCCTGCCGGAGTTCCACAAGGCCGGCAGGCGGATTAGGCCCCAGGCGGCTTGCTATCCAGTCGCGTTGCGGCGCGGCAACCTTGCCTTGGTCATACCCGGCCGCCGTTGTTTCCAAGAGCAACGCCTTGCCCTTCGCGGCTGCAATGTCGGCCTTGAGCATGGCAAGCGGATCTTCCTCGCCCCCGTCGCCACCGTCTTGCGGAATGGCGATAAGCTGCGCCAGCGGCCCCTTGGCCTCATTCCCCAGGGTCCGCTCTGTTTCCGCCTGTAGCCGCGCCGTAAGCGCCGCCCAGCTTGTCGGTGCAGTCCCTACATAGGGTTGCCCCGGCCCGCCGCCCCAGCGCGCGAAAACGACACTGGCGGCCGGGAGCTTCCATGTTGTGCTTGTCGAAGGCCCGTAAGCCGTCGCCCGCACCGTCCATGTGGCCGGGTTGTGGTCGCCTTCCCAATGCCAGGACGCGGCCGGTATCAGGCGCACGCCCCCGGCGTCGTCGCGTATGACGTGAAGGCTATCGCCCCGGCGTATCAAGTCGCGCCCGATTTGCGCCAGCACGTCCGGCGTGACGGCCTCTTGCGCCCATGCCGGCCCTTCCACCGCCGCGCCCGCGAAGGCCCGCGACAGCGCGCCCGCCGCCGCCTCTACCGCCGCCGTGCTGGACGTGTCCGCCGCCGTGCCGGCCGCTTCCGCCTCTATCAGCCGCAACACCGCGTCCGAAAAGTCGCCGCCGCTTTCGCGCGTCTCTGTCCGGGTCCAGGGCCAGCGCCAGGGCATCAGCCGATGGCCCCCGCCCGGCGCACCTTCCACGGCCCAAGCAACGATTTGGCCCCGCAGTTCCGAAACATGGGCGCATGGTTGGTCACATACTCGGCCGATTGCGGCCCCAGGGTGGACTTGGAGAGCGTGCCCCATTGCCCCCCGGACATGTAGCCCGCGAAGCGGATCACCGCTTCATCCTTCACCGCCTCCGGCGCTCCCGGCGCTTCACGCTCTACCAGCGCCGCCGCAACGGCCCCCAGGCGTTGCAGCCGTGCGGATAGCTCCGCCTCCCTTTCCGTGTCCGGCGTGCCGTCCGGCCGCTTGAACGGCAAAGCGGGGCCTATCTCGGTTCGCAGCCTTGCCGTCGCGTTGGTGAGCGCAACCGGAGTCGTTGGCCAGGGACTTAGCGCCATAGCCGCCTTCCCCCGCAAATCGCGTTTCGTGTAGGTGACATTGTGCCTATAGCCATAGCCGCCGCTTGCGCTCCCCCAGGCGCGGCGCATGGGCGCTCGCCAGTTCTTCCGGCGTCGGCACAAGTGCCGGCGCTGGCCAGCCGTCGCGCACGTCCGTTGCCGAAACGATAAAGGCCCGCACACTGGCCCGCGTGTAGGCCATGGCGTTTGCGCCGTCTTCGCGCGGCGTCTCCATGCCTTCCGAGCGGCTGGCGTCCAGGAATGGCCGCACGACAACGCCGGCATTTTCGTGCGCCGCCAGGACAGCATCGCCAGCCGCGCCGGTCGGTATGTCAATATCCACGTCCGCGCCGCCCTCTACCACGCGCCCGCGCATGGTGCCGCGCCCGGCGCTGGCGAGCGGCGCGGCGTAGCTGCCAAAGCTCGCCACGGCCTCCCGCTCGAAACGCGCAAAGGTTTCGTCCCATGCCTCTTGCAACGCCTCTTGCGCGAAGCGGGCAAACTTGCAGCCGGCCCCGGTGCACTCGCAGGCAAGGTCGGTATTGGCCGGGATATGCGCCCGTAGCGTCCGCCCGGAACGCGCGCGCGCCTCTACACGGCTGCCCCCATAGGACGGGCTGCGAACAATGCCGATACCGTTCAGCACGGCCTCTTGAATGACGCGCAAGCCGCCCTCCCGGCGCTCCCGGACGGCGTGAAACTCCACCGATAGGCCGGTAGCGCGCCCGGCCCGTATCTCCGTTAGCGCCCGATCGGCGGCCGGTATGGGCGGCAGGGTTGCCCGCATGGTCAGCGCCTTGCCCTCTTGGCGAAGCTCCAGGCCCCCGCCCGGCTGCCATGCAACCGCGCGCTCCGGGTCATGGTGCAAGTCAAGATGCACCGCCGCCGCCATGCGCAAACTGCCCGGCTCAAACCGCTCCCGGTGCGAAGGCGAAACGTCGCCATACCGCATGACAACGCCCGACAGTCGCCGGCCTTCCGCGCGAAGCTCGCCGCCTGCCCGGCGCTCCATCATTCCAGCGCGCCCGCGTCAATCATTACGGTTGCGGCGTTGCGTGCCGTCCAAAGCCAATACGGCCCTTCCGCCCGCCCGGAGTATTCGCGCATTTGCAGCCGGCTGCGCGTCGGGAGCCTCCGGCCTATGTCGGTAAGCGGGTTCGGCGCGGCAATCGAGCGGCGAAAATAGATAGTCTCGCCGCCCGCGTTTTCCACGATACCCGTCCAAAGCACCGCCGCCGTGCTGGCGGCAAGGTCCGCCGCGTCATGCCCCGCAAGCTCATAGAGCCGCTGGGGAACGGTTGTCGCCAGCGCCTGCACCGTCATGGCGGTTAGCCACCGGCCGCCGTGCGGAATGCCACGCGGGAGTAGGCAGCCGGTTGCTGCAACACAAGGTCGCCGCAAATGACGTGCATCGTAAAGGCCCGCTTGCCCATGGCCGACAGCGAATAGATGTCGTCCACGCTGATTTCATTCCATATGGGCAGGGTCGCCAGCCGTATGCCGCCGTCGTTCTCAAACTCGCTCATGCCGCGCCGGTGCAGGATCGCCTCTTGCACGTTCGCGGCCGGGTCCGGCATCCGGGAGTTCGTCCACCAGGCCATCGGCCCATAGTTCTTCATGGCATAATCGGAAAACGCCATCTGCCCCCGGTCTTGCTCGGCGTCGCGGAAAGTGCGGGTCGAAAGCGCGTAGGTTGCCGGCCCGACAACCGCCATGATTTCCGACATTTTGCTCGCCCAAAGGCCATCAATGCCGGAAGCGAAGGCGGCAACAAAATCGTCGAAGGCGGAAACCGTCGCGCCCGGTGCCGCCGCCGCCGCAAGCTGGGCAAACAGCCCGTTGAGATTTGCGCCGGCGTTGTCGCCGTTCAAAGACTGGTTGTCCACTTCGGCAGTCAGCGCCAGCCCGAGATTTTCGCGCAAGGCGCTCTCGAAATTTTCGGTGCCGATAGCCGCTATGTCCTCGATTGCGATTTCCATGCGGGCGGAAATGCGCTTCGGCGTGCTGGTCGCAACGGCGAAGGTTGCCGCCGTCGCCATCGCTTCCGCCTCTTTCGCCAGTGCGCCCGCCGTAAGCGCGCCGGGAATGGGGGCGCTGGCGGAGCGCGCCTGGCCGGCAGGCCGGCGCTCCCCGTCACCTCCTCCCCCGCCCCCGCCGTAAGCGCGCCGGTAATGGTGGCGCTGGCGTAGGTGCCGGACGGAACGCGCGGCATGGCAACCGAAAGTCGCGAGCAAATCGCCCGCGCGAATATCTGCGGCCGGATGGAGTCGAGATTGACGCCCACCGTGTCCGGCGCGTCCGTCACGTCGCGGCGCTCGGCAGGCGGCTTGTCCCAGAGTTCCAACGGAATGGAGCCGTCCGCGATACCAGCCGCGGCGGCAAGCTCGCTTTCCGCGCCCTTCACTTGCCGGCCCTCAAGCCGGGCAAGCAGGAACGCCCCGACGCGCGCCTTGCCGCGAAGCTCCAGGCGCTCGCGCATCTCGGCGTCCGGCTCGGTCGCCCGCGTCTCGGTTTTCTGCTCGGCCTCTTCCGTTTCCACCGCGACTTGCGCGGCCCGCAACTGGCGCTCCAGGTCCGGCGTGCCGGCCTCGATAGTGTCCAGTTCGCTGCGCTGCTCGGCGGTCAGTGAGTCGGCAAGGCCAAGCTCGGCCATCTTCTGGCGCTCTTTGGATTGGCGCTCGCGGAGTTCGCGGAGTTTCTTCTGTGCCGGCGTCATGGGCTTCCTGCCTTGTCCACAAATGCGTTGGCATAGCCTTCGCCGAAACCGCGCGGAAAGCAACAAGTTTCTGCCACTTTATTTATTGATTACATAGGGTTAGACAACTTCCCGCCCAGCGGGCGGAAAGTAAGACCTAAGAGCGGTTGACCAGTTCCCACACCGCGCGTTGCCACTCGGCTTCCTCCGGCGTCACGGGCTTGCGGTTTTCGCCGGCAGTCTTTTCGAGGTGACAAGAGCGGCACAAAGTTTGCAGCCCGTCCGGGTCGTATGGGTCTTGCCCCGGCTGTTGCTGGAGCGGGGTTACATGGTCGCATTCGAGCGCCCCGGCCTTGCCGCACTGGCGGCAGCGGTAACCGTCGCGGGCGAAGACGGCCCGGCGCACCGCCTGCCACCGGCCGGCATGAAGGCGTGCATGGCGTCGGCTCATCCGGCCATGCCCCGGTAGCGCCAAGCGCGGCGCGGCTTCCGGTCGAAGAAAGGCTCCGCCAGCCCCGCCGCAATCACCGCAGCCGACAGCACGTCAATCCTGCCGTTGCTCTTGGCCTTGTCGAGCGCCGGATTGCCGTTGCCGTCCCTGCGAACACGCGATTTTTCAATGGCGCTGACCAGCGACAGATTTTCGGCCATGCGAAGGCGCTCTTGCAGGACAAGACGTTGGAACGCCCGATAGTCCCTCCCGCCATCCTTGCCGGCCCCTACGCGGCGAAACTGGATAGGCCAAGGGACAGACGCCCGGTCAAGAAAATCCATCGCCTCCCCATCCTTGTAGCTGTCTGCCGCCGCTGCCGCGACACGACAGCCGGCCAAGTCTGCCTGCACGTCTGCAAGAAACGGGTCCAGCCGCATCGAGCGGCCCGGATACAGGCGAAGCTCCCCGCGCGACAGCATGGCCTCATAGGGCGCATCGTCCCGCCGCTGCCGGTCCCGGAGCGGCGGCTTGTCGCCAAAGGCCATCCAGGTTTCGAGCCGGCCCGTTGCCGGCCAGATTGCCGCCGCACTTGTGGCGGAAATGGACTCCCCAAAGTCGAAACCCAGGACGCACGGTCCCTCCCGGCCGGGCGGGTCCGCCAGGAAGCACGCCCGGAGATCGTCGGGACTGCATATCATTTCCTGCGTAGGATCGAGCGCCTGATTGAGATCGAAGGCCCGGAAGCTGCTTTCATCCCCCGGAGCGCCGGCAATCCGCGCGCACTCCGCCTCCATGTATGACACTTGCTTGATGCTGCCCAGGCCAGGGTTGGCGGCTGCCCATGCCGCCCGGTCATCCATCGCCGCCCCGTCCGGCGCGGCATACACTCGCGCCACCGTTGCCGGGTTGTCCAATATCTCCCGGAACAACGGGCTATCGCCCCGGACACTGATATGCAGCACGCGCCCGCCGCGTGCCGAAACGCTGGAGCGAAGGCCCGCAAGCAGCTCCCGGCTTCGCTCCGGCATCAGTCCGGTTTCGTCCACAATGACCAGATCGAAACCGGAAGCATGGCCCGCCGTCCGGTCAGCCGACAGCGTGTCCAGCGCGCCCGTAGAGGATTCCACCGCGCCGGGATATGGCGAGCGCCGGACGGTGACGGGCAGGCCCGACGCCTCCGCTATAGCCGCCACTTGCGCCCGGAGTTCCGCCGCCTTCTCTTTCGATACCGACGCCACCGCACCGCGCCAGCCCTCAGCCCGCAACGGCCCGCACAAGTAGCCCAGGGCCAGCACCGCAACGATGGCAGACTTGCCGTTCTTGCGCGCGATGGACAGCGCACTTTCATGCGCGCCCCAACCCGCCCGGAGAAAGTCAACCGCGAAGGCCGGCAGCGGCATTGGCTGGCCCGCAAGAGGATGGCCGGGCGGCACTTTGAGAGTAGCCGCCGCCCACGCTTCAAGAGCCGCTACCGGGTCCGCTGGCGCGGCAGGCACAACCGCCGCCGCAACCGTCCGCTGCCGCGCCCGGCGCTTCGCCATGTATTGGCGCTGGTAGAGCCGCTTCGCTGCCGGGTCTCGGTAGGGCATTTGTCAATCCCTCAAGCAGGGTCTAACGCACTCGAAGCAAGGTGAGGCCCCACTACGGTCCACCCGGCCCCGGCGTGGCCCGCCGGTGCCATCCTGCCCGTCATCGGCTGGCCTCATGCGGCTGGGGCGGGAGGGGGGGGGGTTCCCGCCCCTGATCCGCCCGGCCCCCCCGCCCCCGGGGGCGCCCCGCCGGTGCCATCCTGCCCGTCATCGGCTGGCCTCATGCGGCTGGGCCGGAAGGGGTAGCGTTCCCTGCCGTTGATCCGCCGCCCTTCCCGGCCGACTGCCAGCGGCGAGACGCTGGAGCACGTCGTCTGCCCCGCACCACTGCCGCTCGAAGGCGTGAAGCCCCATGCGTAGGACTAGCAGCGCCGCGTCGGTATCGCTCAGCTTCATGCGGTCGGCTACGCGCCGGACACCGGCAGTGGCCGCGTCATCTACGCGGACAATCTCTGTCTCGCCGTTCATCGTCGCTCCTCCGGCGTTGGGGCTGCCACACCTGGTAAGTGTAAGAATAGGTGGTCGCCCGTAGGCATTCCGTCATGGTCGCCCGTAGGCATTCCGTCATGGTCGCCCGTAGGCATTCCGTCATGGTCGCCCGTAGGCATTCCGTCATGGTCGCCCGTAGGCATTCCGTCATTTTCGGCCTTCGCCCGCCGCCGCCGCCGCTCTACGGTGCTTGTCGAAACGCCGAGCCGGGCCGCTTCCGCCTCTGCGCTTTCATGGTCGCTCCAGCGCGCCCGTGCCGCCCGCCGCGCCCATTGCTTCCTACGGACAGCCTTTGTCGGGTCAATGCCGTCCACGGCCTCGATAGCGGCCCTTGGCGGCAGACCGCAGACACGGGCCAGGATTGCGGGCGCGTCATCGTTCAGTCGCAGCGCCTGCCCTAGCGCCTCGCGCGGATCGTCGGCAAGCATCGGCAGGCTTTCCAGCGCGAGCCGGAGCACGGGCCACCCTTCCATGCGCCGGAGCCGCCAACCGTCTCCCTGGTCGTAGTAGGCAAGCGCCGCGCGTTTCAGGCACCGCCAACCGGCCTTGTCTCGAAACGGAAAGGCTCTCATCGGCCGGCGTGCTTTGGAGCCTGCATCGGTCGCAATCGCAGCTTGCCGCCAATAGCGCCAGCGCGTGATACGATCACGTCGCCGCCCGGCCCACAGTGCGGCGAGCGTTTTTTCATCAAGCCCTTGGTAGAGCGGATACTTGCGTGTGGGGCTTGCATTTTCGGGCATTCTTCCGATAGCTTCCGTTCGTTCGTCCAGAACACTGCCGCGCCGTCCAGCCCAAAGCCGGCGCGACTCCCCCAAAGCCCCAGCGCGCGCCCGTGCGCTGGGGCTTCCCTTGTCAAGCTGCGGCGTCCTCTGTCGGCAACGCGTCCATCCACGCTCGAAGGTCCGCCTCGCGCCACCGTTTGGCCCGGCGTCCGATTACGACCGGCTGCGGAAACGCGCCCTCGTTTCGGAGCCGGCAAATTGTCGGCTTTGAAATGCCGACAAGCTCCACAACCTGAGCAATCTTGAGCAGTCGGTTTTCCATGTCAGCCCTCCGTTGTCTGTCTCCGGCAGACTTATTGCGTCTAAAATCGCAAAAGACAACGGCGCGACAATCACAAAGTGTGAATATTCCATTACTTCCCCAAGAATACAAACTTTCCCACGTGTTGCCGTATAAAGAAAAGCCCCGCTGTAGCAGGGCTTGTAAGGGTTTCCGTCCGTTTCGTGGCAAGTTATCCGGCCAGATATTCGGCCCATGCCTGCATCAAATCGCGGCGCGCTTCCAGCCGGTCGGTGCGCCTATAGGCGGCTTCCGTCGCGTTCGAGTTCACGTGCGCCAGCGCCCGCTCTACCGTCTCCCGGTCCGCGTCGGTGCATTCCGCTGCCCAATCCGCGAAGCTGCTACGGAAGCCGTGCGGCGTGCCGTCCAGGCCCATGTCTTTCATGGTGCGAGACAGCACCGCGCCGGCAATCTGCTTGCCCGTAGAGGAAGGGAACACAAGCCCGCTGGCGTCGGCATGGCGCTTCGCCGCTTGCAACAGTTCCATGGCCCGACTGGACAGCGGCACGCGGTGCGCCCGGCCTTTCTTCATGCGCTCGGCAGGGACGGTCCAAACCGCCGCGTCCATGTCGATTTCCGTCCAGCGCGCCCCGGTAATCTCGCCGGAGCGGCCCGCCGTCATAGCGACAAACTCCAAGGCGGCTTTCGTTGCCCAATGCGCCCGGTTGCTGCCCCGTATGGCGTCCAGTGCCGCCGCAACGCCGGAATGGTGCAGCGCCTTCCGGTGCACCGTCGCGGGCTTGCACTTTGGCAGGATCGCCGTGACGGCCTCGCCTGCCGGGTTGTCGGAACGGAAGCCGGAAGCAATGCACCAGTCGAAGACTGTCTTCATGCGCCCGCGAACGCGGCCCATGGTAGCCGTCCGGTCATTCCAATGCGGCAGGATAACCGCCAGCACGTCGGCAGTGGTAATGCGGTCAACCCGCGCCTGCCCGATAACCGGCAGGGCATACTTGGCGAGTTCGCCGCGCCATTGCTTTTCGGAGCCGTCGCCCTTCCAAGCGTCACGGTGCAGAACGATGACGCTTTCCATGGCGTCGGCAAATGTCGGGATATTGCGCTCGGCAACCGGGTTGCGGCCGGTGCGGGCTGCCATGCGGTTGTCGAAGGCTGCCTTGCGGGCTTCCGTCAGGGACACAAAGTCGAAGCTGCCCAGGCCCATATCCCGCCGCTTGCCGTTCACGGTAAGCCGCTGTATCCACGACTTGCCCCCGGTGCCGGTTACGACCAGCATCAAGCCGCCGCCGTCATAGTAGCGCCCGGCCTCTGTCACGGTCTTGCAGAATGAAGCGGTCAAGGTGTTGCGTTTGGTCATGTCATGCCCTCCTGTCACAATGAATATAGGCCATCCCTTGCCCACAATCCAGCCCCTATCTCAAGAAAGTTCATATTGTCTCTGACTGTCTCAAACCCTTGGAAAACGGGCTTATTAGACCGTATGAGACACCATGAAACCCTATCGCGCAGAACATGACATTTCATGACGACCCCGGGTTCCCTGGCGGCAGGAACGGGAGCGGAAGGAAGGATCGATGCAGGCAAGACAAAATAGGAAAATCAATGGAACATGACCAAACATGACCAAACATGACATTTCATGACATCCCCGGCGTCCGCTCCGGGAGGCGGCGGAACGCGGTCATGGCCTCCTCGGCTCCGGGCCGTGAACGGCGCCGTCAGTCCTTCCTGTCGCCGAGAAGGCCCTTCAGGCCGCGGCCGATATCCTTCACGGCGCCCTTCAGCTTGTCCCGCAATTGCCGAACCGCCTTTTCGGGCGATGCAGGGCCCGATTGCGCCGCCGCGCCGGGTTTCGGGGCGGCGGTCGCGGTCTCCAGGCACTCATTGCCCTCGCCGCCGAGTTCGCCCAGGCCCACGATTGCAGCCGGCGGGAACAGCGCGACCCCGACGAGGCCACCGAGCTTCTTCAGCGCCGCGCCGGCTTCGGGCCGGAATTTCGGGTTGGCGAAGGTGCCCCGGATACGGACCGGAATCGCGATATTGAGGGTTGCGGATTTCGCGCGGGGCTCGACGGTGAGGTCGAGCGTCTCCGTCGCCAGGTTTGCCGTCCCCTTCGCGGCGACGGTCGAATATTCGGTGTCGATCAGAACCGCCCGGCTCGCCGCCCGTCCGTTCTCGATGCCGACGAAGGCGACGGCGCAGTTGACGACCGTCCATTGCTTCCGGCCTGAGAACAGCGTGCCGAGGACGGCGCTGGCGCCGCCGACCGCCGCATCGAACGCCTCCGTCTTCAGGCGGCCGCTGCCGCCCACGAGCCGGATGTCACCGTCGAGGCCGGCCATCAGCGCGGCGACGGACCCGCCGGAGCCCGCAAGATCGACGCTGGCCCTGGCCTTCCCTTCGAACAGGTCCGTCACGCCGGCCTGCTCCAGCAATCGGCCGAGGTCGAGTTCGGGAGCCCGGGCCGCAAGGCGGAGGCCCGGCGCCGCGCGCCGCGTATCGAGGTGGAGTTCGCCGTCCACCCGGCTTCCCGCCACAGTCGCCGAGAACGGTCTTACGGAAAGCGCGCCGTCTTCGAGGCTTATGCGGGCCTGCACCGCGCCGACCGGGACCGGATATCCGGCCAGCCTTTCGATGCTCAG